>JACDAO010000392.1 GCA_013695405.1 Acidobacteriota bacterium
AGCGCCGCGCAGACCGCGTCGCGGGCCAGGCCGAAGCCGCTGCCCTCGTCGCCGAACAGGTACCCCCAGCCGCCGGTGCGCGCCCGCTCGCCCGACGAGGTCTCGCCGTAGACGACCGATCCGGTCCCGGCGATGGCGATGATGCCGGCCTCACCGACGGTCGCGCCGGCCAGGGCCGCAGGCGCGTCGTGCTCGACCAGCAGGGCGCTGGTGCGGAGCAGCGGCGCGATCACCTCGTGTTTGTAGTCGGCCTCGCCGGTCATGCCGCAATAGACCGACGCGAAGGCGATCTCGGCCAGGACTGGCAGGCCGGCCTGCTGCAGTGCCGCCGCGACGCTGTCGCTGACGCCGGCGCGCAGCCGATCGCGCCCGCCCGGCGCCTCGACATGATTGGACGGGCCGCCCACGCCGCGGCCGACAACCTGCCCGGTGGCGTCGGCGACCACCGCCCGGGTCCGGGTCTGCCCGCCGTCGATGCCCAGGTACCACGGGCCGCTCATGTCCACGCTCCAGCCAGCACTGCCTCGATGTGCTCGACGACCTGATGACCCGCCGTCTCACAGGCCGCCCGGCGCGCCATCGCTTCCTCGTCGCCGGCTGTCGAGCCGGATGCCCGAGTGGCATGCACGGCTTCGTGCGCCAGGATCGCGCCCTTGACGAGCGCCGGGGGGTCACCGAAGCGCGCGCACACCGCGTCGACCACCGAGAGGTTGATGGTGATGGCGTGCCGGCCCGGGTCGTACTCGCCGGCCGAGATCAGCGCCCAGCGGCCCTCGTGCACGACGGCTACGGGCCGGGCACTGACGCCGCCCGCAGTCGTCACGGCTGTCGTCACGCGCACGCCGGCTCCGGCCGCCGCAAGTCGACCCCCTGCGTGATCAGTGAAGCACGCAGCGCGTCGGTGGCAACGGCGCGCGGCTCGACCCGCGCCGCGAGGCTCTGCACCGCCGCGGTCGCGGCGGCCTGGCCGAGCGTCATGATCGTCGGCGTCAGGCGCGTCGAGGCCAGCGCCTCGTGCGACACCGAGATGCAGCGGCCGGCCACCAGGAGTCCATCGACGCGCAGCGGCACCAGGCAGCGGTACGGGATCTCGTAGGTCATGCCCTTCGGCAACCGGGTGGTCCGGGTGCCCTCGCCGGTCGGACTGTGGATGTCGATCGGGTAGCCGCTGCGCGCGACCGCATCCGGGAACCTGCGGGCCTGCAGCAGGTCGTCACTCGTCAGCTGGTACTCACCGACGATGCGACGACTTTCGCGCACGCCGATCTGCGCCGGGGTCGCCGCGAGGCGACACTGCGCGAATCCCGGCACGCGGGTCCGGAAGAACGACAGCAACGCCATCGTCTGCCGCCGACCCTCGACTTCGGCGCGGGTCAGGTCGTCGGCGTCGAGGGGGTCGAGCCCGGTCACGCGCGTCATGTTGACCGAAACTTCGTCGGGGTGGGCGCCGCGGAAGAAGCTGACGATCTCGCGCGGGATGTCGACCTCGCCCGCGGCCCGCGCAGCACGCCACAAGTCCCACAGCCCGGCCACAGCGGTCAGTGTCGTCGCCGAGAACTGGACCGGATCGAGGCTGGTGCGGATCTGGTCGGGATGATCGCGCAGCCACGCCGCGGTGACGTCGAGATCGACGTGACTCAGCCTGAACATCATCGTCATCGGCTGAACGCGCCCGTCGGCATTGCCCTGCTCGCACGGGACCCCGGCGGCGTGCGACACCAGCGCATCGGCGGTGCAGTCGATCACCCGCGACGCCATCATCGTTCGCGGCCCGCTTACCGTCTGCACCCGAACGCCGGTCAGCCGAGTGCCGTCCAGCAGCACATCCAGCAGGGTTGCGTGCAGCAACAGCTGCACGCCGGCCTCCTCGCACATCGCCATCAGCAGCCACTTGTGCATTTCCGGGTCGAAGGGCGTGATCGTCGGCACGTAGTCCGAGGCATCGGGCAGGTGGCCGGGCGACCCGCCCATCTCGACCAGACGGTCGACGAATTCCTGCGCCAGCCCGCCGGTGACCCGGCCGGCCTCGTCGGCACTGCCGGCGTGGTATGTCATCCACGGGCCGACCATCGCGGCGGTCGCGGTGCCGCCCAGGAAGCCGTAACGCTCGACCAGGCGGACCCGCGCGCCGAGGCGCGCCGCGGCAATTGCTGCGGTGCATCCCGCATTGCCGCCACCCACCACGAGCACGTCACAGTCCGCGGCCGTCACTGCCTGCCATTCTGCACCCTGCGCGGCTACCCTCGGCGACGGGTGGCGACGATCACGACCGGCTGCTCCGGTGCGTACTCGCGCATCTCGACGGCTGCCAGCCCGAGCATTTGCGCGTCGTCGACCAGTCCGGACAGCACGATCACCCGAGTGCCGGCGAGCAGATGGACGTCGGGAATCGTGCGCCCGGCGTCACCGAAATCGGCCAGTTCGGTCACCAGCGCGCGAAGGACCTCCTCGACCACGCCAGCTGAGCTCGTACGGACCACCGCGTCCTGCCGCTGCAGGCGCACGATCCCCGCCGTGTCCACGACGCGCATCGTGATGGCCCCGCGACGCCCGAACTGGTACCAGGGCCGCGCCGGCGTGCGCGCCTCGTAGACGTCGAGCGCGCCGCTGCTCGCCACGCAGGTGACGTCACCCGGGTCGCGCTGCATGGAGCGCGCCGCCGCGGCACGAC
>JACDAO010000429.1 GCA_013695405.1 Acidobacteriota bacterium
GGACGCTGGTGCAAGAGGTCATGAAAAAGTCTAGCACGCCGCCATGTCACCGCGTCTGGCGCTCGAAGACGACCCGGCCGCCGACGATGGTCAGGTCGGCACGGATGTCCTTGATGCGTGCCGCCGGACAGGTCAGCAGGTCGTCCGACAGCACTACCAGATCGCCGAGGGCGCCAGCGCTGATCCGGCCACGGCTGCGTTCATCGAATGTGAGCGCCGCCGCATCGACGGTCATCATTCGCAGCGCCTGCTCGCGCGTCACGGTTTCGTCCGCGCCGATCACCTCCCCGCCACGAGACTGCCGGGTCACCGCCACGGCCATGGTCAGGAACGGGTTGAACGGGTTCATCGCGGTGTCGCGATCGATGCCGAACATGTGGTCGGTGTTGATCGCCACGCGGACGCCGGCGTCGCGCCAGGTCCGCAAGCCGATGAAATGAGTCAACCGCGGTTCTCCAAGCGCCTGCTGCAGCGCATCGGCGTCTTCGAAGTACCACGCCGGCTGCGTGTCGACCTGCACGCCCAGCCGCGCGGCGCGGGCGGCGCTGTCCGGGTTCGGGAAGTAGGCGTGGATCAGCGTGTGACGCGGGTCGTCGCGCGGCGAGTCGCGCTGGGCGGCTTCGAAGGCGTCGAGCACGGCGTCGACGCCCGCGTCACCGGTGACGTGCGCGGCCATCTGCCAGCCGCGGCGGTGTCCGGCAGCCACGACGGCGGCGATGGTGCTCACGGGCATGGAAAGAAAGCCGCGGTAGGCCGGGTCGTCCACTCCGTAGAGCGCCCGTGACGCCACCCCGTATGGCTCGCGCATGAACGACGTGCCGGCCAGGATGCCGCCGTCGGCGAGGATCTTGAGCGGCCCGACCTTGAGCCACTCGTCGCCACTCCCCGGTTCGATCGGCAACTCCGCGATGAAGCGGTCAGCGTCGATGGCCTGCAGGTGCAGCGGCAACTGCAGGGTCACGGTGGCGCGCAGGTGCAGACGCCCCGCGTGCTTGAGCGCCTCGTAGGTGCGATAGCCCTCGACGCTGGCGCCGCGTTCGACGACGCTGGTGATGCCCGCTTCGAGATAGGCGCGATGCACGCGCTCGAGCTGATCGAGCGGCACCGCGCCGCCGGCCACCGGCCGGAAACGCGTCAGCAATGTGCCGACGTTGCGCAACAGACCCGACGGCGTGCCGTCGGGTCGCCTGACGATCGCCCCGCCGGGCGGATCGGGCGTGGTCGCCGTGAGGCCCGCCGCGTCCAGGGCGGCGGTGCTGAGCACGTAGGCGTAAGCGCCGTCGAGCGCCACCGCGCGCCCCGGCGCCGCCGCGTCGAGTTCCTCGCGAGTTGGGAAGCGACGCTCGCGCAATCGCGTCGGGAACACCCGCGGGGTCCAGATCCACGCCGGGGCCGGCAGCCGCCGGGCCTCGGCGCGGGTCCACGCTTGAATCTCGGCGACCGAGGCCAGCGTCCGGAACGGCGTCACGGCTTCGACTGGCGCGGCCATCAGCGCGTGCACATGGCTGTCGATCAGCCCGGGGATGACCATCCGCCCGGCGGCATCGACGACACGGGTCGCCGGGCCGACCGCGTCGCGGATCGCCTTGGTGGGGCCGACCGCGCTGATCCGGCCATCACGGATCGCCACCGCCTCGGCGACGGCGCCGTCCGGATCCATCGTCACGACGCGCGCGTTGACCACCACCAGGTCCGCTGGCTGGCCAGACTGGGCAGACAGGGGCGCGGCGACGGCGATCGTCAGGAGCAGGCTCAGCGCGACCCGCGCGCGCGCGATCATCGGAGCCACTCGTCGAGGTGCTCCGCCACGAAGGCGTCGTCGGCCAGGTGTGGGTAGGCGGCGCAGACGCGATCGATCTCGTCCGACTGGCCGTGGCTCAGCGCGTCGTGCGGATCGAGGCAGCGGATGGTGGTGAGCAGGCCCTGGCGGCGAAGGATTTCGTGCAGGCCGGCGATACAGCCGGCAAAGCCGTGGGCGGCATCGAAAAACGCCGCGTTGGCGTCGGTGACCTCGAGGCCGCGCTCCAGCAGCGACGTGGGCACGGCCCCGGCAGCTACCGCGGCGTGACAATCGGCCAGCAGCGACACCGCGCCCGAGGTCCACACCGCCCAGTGCCCGAGCAGCCCGCCGGTGATGCGGCGGGTCCCGCCTCTGGCGTCGCGGTACGGCGTCACGAGGTCGCCGACGATCTGGTCGTCGTTGCCGGTGTACAGCGCGATGTCGTCGCGTCTGGCATCGGCCACCGCGCGAATCACGTCGAGGGTCTGGTAGCGATTGAACGGCGCGATCTTTATCGCGCAGACCTGCGCGATCTCGGCAAATCGCCGCCAGAACTCGTAGGACAGCGCCCGCCCGCCGACCGACGGCTGCAGGTAGAAGCCGACCAGCGCGAGGTGGGTGGCGACCTCTTCGCAATGCGCAATCAGCGCCTCGTCGGAGGCGTCGGGCAGGGCGGCCAGGCTGAGCAGCCCGGCGTGGTAGCCGAGGTCGGCCAGCAGCGCCGCTTCGCGACAGGCCTGCCGCGTCTGGCCGCAGATGCCGCCGATCCGGACCAGCGGCGTGTCACGCCCGGCGTCGGCGCGATCCAGTTCCTCGCGGGCCAGCGCCAGTACCGGCTCGAACAACCCGACGTCTGGCCGGCGGATCGCGAACTGCGTGGTGTGGACACCGACCGCCAGGCCCCCGGCGCCAGCGGCGACGTAGTAGCGCGTCAGGGCGCGTTGCCGCCGTTCGTCGAGGCGTCCCTGCTTGGTGAGGGCCAGCGGATGCGCCGGAATGGCAAGCCCGCGATCCAGGGCGCGTCGTGCGTCGGCCTGCATGTCAGAACCTGCCGTCCCTGGACTCGAAATGGGTCGGCTTGTCGAGATGTGCGCCGCCGCGCCGGACCCAGTCCGCGGTCCAGTCGATCAGCCGCGTCAGGGTCACCTGCGGCGATCCGAGCGTGCGCCAGCCCAGAGTCCCGTCGCTCAGGAGCGCGTCACCAGCGGCCTGGTGCACGAACCGCACCTCGTGTCGCATCCGGGCGGCCAGCGCCGTGGCGGTGTCTCGCACGGACAGTTCCTCGGTGCCGGCGATGTTGACCACCAGCGGTGGCGTGGCGGCGTGCGCCAGTGACGTCAGGGCCATCGCGTTGGCGTCGCCCTGCCAGATCACGTTGGCGTGGCCCATGGTCAGGTCGACGACCTGACCGTCGGCAATGCGGCGCGCCAGGTCGACCAGCAGGCCGTAGCGCATCTCGGTGGCGTAGTTGAGGCGCAGGATCGTCACCTTCGTGCCGTCGGTGCGGCTGAAATGCTCGAACATGCGCTCGCGGCCGAGGCAACTCATCGCGTATTCCCCGACCGGCGCAGGCTGGTCACCCTCCCGGGATCCACCGCACCCGACCGGCGTCAGGCCATAGACGTTGCCCGTCGAGAACGCCGCAATCCGGCTGCTCAGGTAGCGTTGGCAGACCGCGGCCGGCAGGTAGGTGTTCATCGCCCACGTCGACGATTCGAGGCCAGCGGATCCGAACTTGCGGCCGGCCATGAAGACGACGTTGGCGGCATCGGGCAGGCTGTCGAGCGCGCCTCGGGCGAGCAGGTCCGTGCGTATCGTCTCGACGCCGTGCGCCTGCAGCGCCGCCTGCTGGTGGTCGTCGGTGAAACGGGCCACACCGATGACGCGTCGCGTCACGCCCGCCGCGTCCGAGGCACGGCGGGCCATGCGCGCCAGGGTCGGGCCCATCTTGCCGCCGACCCCGAGGACGATAATGTCTCCGTCCAGCCGGGCCAGCGTGTCGATCGCCGCCGGCGTCGGTTCGCTCAACAGATCGTCGAGCTCGGTGGTGTTGGCAATCGTGTCGGGCCACTGCGTGCGAGTTGCTGACGGCCGGGCGCCCATGGTGGCGCGCATTCTAGTGGAAAAGGAGCACGAGTGGTGGCCGAGACGCAGCTGCGGGTAATGGCGCCGGCCGACGTCTCGGCCGGGCTGCGCCTGTGCCGGCAGAGCCGATGGAACCAGCGTGCCGCGGACTGGGAGCAGTTCCTGCGCTCGACCCCCGACGGCGTCCTCGTTGCCGAGCGTGACGGTCGCGTGATCGGGTCGGTCGCGACGATTCGCTACGGGCGGTCGCTGGCCTGGGTGGCGATGGTGCTGGTGGACCCGGCAGAGCGCGGCCGCGGCGTCGGCACCGCGCTGCTGCACCGCGGGCTCGAGGCCGTGGCCGATGTGCCGACGGTCGGCCTCGATGCGACTTCGCAAGGCCAGCCGCTCTACGAACGCCTCGGCTTCGTCGTCGAGACCCACTTCACGCGGATGGAGCGGGGCGCCGGCGGCCCTGCGCCAGGCGGAGCCCAGCCGGGCAGCGCCGCGGCCAGCCACGCGGTGCGATCCGCCGTCCAGAGCGATCGGGACACCGTCGTTGCGCTCGACCTGCGCGCGACCGGGGTGCCAAGGGTCGCCATGCTCGACTGGTTGTGCAGCAGCGCCCCCGACGCCGCATACGTGTGCGACAAGCCGCCGGAGGGGTTCCTGCTCGGCCGTCGCGGTCACGCCTGCGAGCAGATCGGCCCGGTCGTCGCCATCGAGCAAGCGTGCGCACGTGCACTGGTCGAACGCTGGCTGGCCGACCATCCGGATCAGCGGGTCCTGATCGACGTCGCTGATGCGCAGCCAGGCTGGCGTGACGCGCTGGAGCGACTCGGCTTCACCACGCAGCGCACGTTCGCCCGGATGTACCGGGGCGTGAGCCCCCCGCCAGCCGATGCCTCGCTCGTCTACGCCAGCATCGGACCCGAGTTTGGCTGAGCGGGCATCGGGCATCGGGCAGCCGGGCATCGGACAAGCGTAGCGGCCGGACTTGTCCGGCCGACGTGAGTTTCACGGGCGACGCAGACCGTCGGACGAGTCCGACGGCTACAGCGTGAGAGCGCCCAGCACCCGCGCCCGCAAAAGGAGCGCATGGTAGAACTGAAGCCCAGCGGTCGCGCACGCGGTGATCATGAGCCCTGGAGCCGGTGATCACCATGCGGCTTCCGGACGCCGTTCGTAAACGAAACGGCGTCAAGGCGCGGCTGGAACGTCGTCCTCGCCCTGCGGAAGCTCCAACTTGCTCGCGCCCTCGCGCTCGAGAGGGATCAGAACTTCAAAGCGAGTTCCTTGCCCGACCTTGGATTGAACGAGGACGTGCCCGCCGTGCGCCTTCACGATCCGTTGAACGTTGGCGAGCCCAATCCCCGTGCCAGGGGCCTTCGTTCCGGTCACCCGGTAGAAG
>JACDAO010000463.1 GCA_013695405.1 Acidobacteriota bacterium
GGCCTGGCGCAAGCCGTCGCGCGTGCTGATGGTCGGCGTGCCCGCGGAGCGGCGTGAGTGGCTGCAGGCGGCCGCGCCCGGCGTCACCCTGGTGATGGCCGACAGCGACGTGACCGCGGGCGCCGACGCCTCGACCGTCGACGCCGTGATCGGCTCGTGCAGTCCGGCGTTGCTGAATGCGGCGCCGCGCGTGCGCTGGGTGCAGACGTTCAATGCCGGCGTCGAGCGCTGCCTGACCTCGCCGGTCATTGCCGACCGCGGCATCCTGCTCACCAACATGCAGCGCGTCGCCGGTCCGGCGATGGCCGAGCACGTCATCGCGCTGATGCTGTCGTTCGCCCGCGCGCTGCCGGCCTACCACGATGCACAGCGACGCCGCGCCTGGGAGCGCAGCCCGGCCGGCGCGTCCCCGGCGTTCACGCTCGAGGGCAAGACCGTGCTGGTGGTCGGTCTGGGCGGCATCGGCACCGAAGTGGCGCGCCGTGCCCACGGGCTCGGCATGACGGTCCTGGCCACGCGCGCCAGCGCCCGTCCGGCGCCGCCGTTCGTCAGTGAGATCGGCCTCGCCGACAGCCTCACGCGCTTTACACCCCGGGCTGATTTCGTGGTCAACACGCTGCCGCTGACCGCCGAGACCCGCGGCCAGTTCGACGCCCGGGTGTTCGCGACGATGAAGCGCGGGGCGTATTTCGTCAACGTCGGCCGTGGCGCCACCGTGGTCACCGACGATCTCATGCAGGCGCTCCGCAGCGCGTCCATCGCCGGTGCGGGGCTCGACGTGGTCGAACCGGAGCCGTTGCCCCCGGATCACCCACTGTGGACGATGGCCAACGTCATCATCACGCCGCACTCCTCGTCGGACTCCGACGTCGACGAGGAGAGCCGCTGGCTGGTGGTGCGCGAGAACCTGCGACGCTACGTGGCGGGCGAACGGATGCTGTCGGTGGTCGACCCGAAGCGCGGATACTAGTCCGGGCTGGCGTGCGACCTCAGCACGCCGCAGGGTCTCGAGGCGTGATCACGCCGCAGCCATCGTGTCCCGCACCGACCCTCGAGGCCGATGATCCGCAGGCCGTCGAGAGGTATCAGCGCGGCAGCGCGTAGGAGACGATGCCGGTGGGGCCCTTGTGCGGGGCCGTCACGGCGCCGGGGCCGGTCGGCTGCACAGCTGACGCGGTCACCAGCAGGTACTGTCGGCCGCCCTGCTCGTACATCGACGGCGATCCACTGGTCGGCCCGCCCAGTGGCAGTTCGGTCAATTGCGTGCCATTGCTGCTGTCGTAGACGTGCACCTTGCGATCGGCGGCGGTCGCGAATACCAGGCCCGCGCCGGTGACGATCAGGCCGCCCTTGACCGTCGACGCCGAGCCGGTGCCGGTGATGCCCTTGGGCAGCAGTCGCAGGTCGTCGCCGAGCCCCTTCTGCCAGGCGATCGCCCCGGTGTTCAGGTCGTACGCGGTCAGCGTCGTATAGGGCGGCTTGACGATGGTCGGGTACAGGCCGAAACCCTCGGTCACCGGATACCCCTCACGCACGATCTCCGCCTTGGCGCCGGCCCGCGCCGGGCGCGTCTCGCCCGGCTTGAGCAGCCGGATGATCGTCGGCACGTTGAAGCCGATCACGTAGACCCGACCCTCGGCCGGATGGGACGCGGTGCTGCCCCAGTTCGATCCGCCCTGGTTGCCCGGCATGTGAATCACGTCTTCGAAGCCAATCGGCGTGAACGGCCCCTCGTTGCGGGCCTTGGCAATGCGCTGACGGAACTGCTCGCGTTCTTCGGCGCTGAGGATGTGCGGATTGAGATCGTCGACGGTGAACGACTGTCGCGAGAACGGCTCGGGCCTGGTCGGGAAGGGCTGCGTCGGCGACAGCACCTCGCCCGGCACCGTCGTCCCCTGCGGCACCGGCCGTTCCTCGATCGGCCAGATTGGCGTGCCTGTGACGCGATCGAACACGTACAGGTAGCCGGTCTTGCTGGCCTGCGCCACCGCGTCGACGCGGCGGCCGTTGTGGGTGATGGTGATCAACTGCGGCGCCGAGTTGTTGTCGAGATCCCAGATGTCGTGGTGGACGGTCTGGAAGTGCCACAGGCGTCGACCGGTCCGTGCATCGAGCGCGATCAAGCTGTCCGAGAACAGGTTGTTGCCGGTGCGGTAGCCACCGTAGAAGTTGTACTTGCCACTGCCGGTCGGCACGTAGACGATGCCACGCGCGGCGTCGACCGACGATTCTGCCCAGTTGTTGGCGCCGCCGACGGTGGCGCGGGCGTTGACGGGCCAGCTGTCGGCGCCGAGGTCGCCGGTGCGTGGGATGGTGCGGAAGGTCCACACCAGCGCCCCGCTGCGGACGTCGAAGGCGCGGATGTCGCCGGGCGCCGAGGTGTATTCGCGGTTGGTCGCCGAGCCCAGGATCAGCAGATGCTCGAAGACGCGTCCTGGCAGGCGGCTCTGCTGCTCGACGGTCTCGGGATCGCGGTCCAGTCCTTCGCGCAAGTCGACGCGGCCGTCCTTGCCGAACGACGCGATGGTCTTGCCGGTGCGCGCGTCGATCGCGTGCAGGATGTTGAGCGCGGTGAACAGGATGCGCCGGTCCTTGCCGTCGGCGCTTTCCCAGTAGTTGGCGCCGCGCACGGCAAAGGCCTCGATGCCGTCGTGCACCCAGAGTTCCCTGCCGGTGGCCGCGTCCAGCGCCACCAGCGCGTTGCCCCGGGCACGCGCGTAGACCACGCCGTTGGCGACCAGCGGGTTGAAGTCAGTGTCGCCCGACGGGTAGGTCCAGGCCACCTGCAGGCGGCCGACGTTGCGCTTGTCGATCTGGGTTGCGGCGACGAATCGCGAGCTGTCCGGCCCGCCGGCATAGTCGCGCCACTCGCGCGGCGCCTGATCCGCGCCGGTCCGAACGCTGGCGCCCACGACCAGCGCTGCCGCGGCCGCGAGGCCGAACGCCGTGGCCCACCGTCGTCTCGTGCTCATGTCCTGCAAGTCCCGCATCTGCCGCGATCTCCTGGTGCCGTCCGGCACCCTGTCTGTCTCACCCGTCCCGGCGGCCGATCCACGTGGTTGCGCTACAGGCGATAGGGTTGCCGGTAGTCGCGGGTCAGGTACTGATTGGCGCTGAGGTTGTTGGTGACGCGCATGGCGGCGCCGTCGTACTCGATCTTCGAGCGGGCCCGCAGTGAGACCAGGCCGAGCAGCATGATCTCGTGCAGGTGCGCGGCAGACGAGAACGGACTCGAGAGCGTGTCCTGCCCCCGGATGGCGCGGATCCAGTTCATTTCGTGCTGCTCGTGCGGCACGCGGGCCAGCCGTTCCTTCGGCGCGCCGGTCTGGTTGTGCAGGCTCGCCGGCAGCAGGCGCGGCGGCCGGCCCTCGTCGCAGAGCAGCGTGCCCGCGGTGCCGAGGTAGAGGATGCCACCCGATGGCGCGAGGCGGTCGTGCTCGCCGAGTTCGGCTGGCGTCGGCGGCAGGAAGCCGCCGTCGTACCAGGTCAGGCGCACGGCCCTCCGGCGACCCTTGGCGGGGAAGTCGTAGTGCGTCATCGTCGCCAGCGGAAAGGTGATGTCGTTGAACGGCGTCGACGTCGTCTCGATCGTCGTCGGCAGGCCGAGGTCGAGCGACCAGACCGGGAAGTCGATCAGGTGCGCGCCCATGTCGCCAAGCGCACCCTGGCCCCAGTCGACCCAGCCGCGCCAGTTGAACGGGTGGTAGATCGGGTCGTAGGGCACCACCGGGGCGACGCCGAGAAAGAGGTCCCAGGACAGCGTCGACGGCGGTGCCGCATTGCGGGCGATGGCGCTCATCGCCGCCTGCATGAGGCGGTCCTGACTGAGACGACCGCTATGGATGTCGCCGGTGAGCGGCTCGGGCCGTGGCAACCCCTGCGGCCAGATCGGGCGGTTGGTCCAGACGTGGACCTGCGTGACCTCGCCGATCACGCCGGAGGTGATGTAGTCGACGCCGCGGCGGTTCTCGTCGGCCGAATGGCGCTGGTTGCCACACTGCGCCTGCACCTTGGTCTCGGCCGCGCGGCGCGCCAGGTGGCGGGCCTCGGAGACGCACCAGGCCATCGGCTTCTGCAGGTAGACGTGCTTGCCGAGATCCATTGCCGCCGAGGCGATCACCGCGTGCATGTGGTCCGGAGTGGCGATGATCACCGCGTCGATGTCCTGCTGGCTCTCGAGCATCGCGCGGTAGTCGGCGTATCTGCGAATCCGGCCGGCCGCCGAGACGAACTTCTGCAGCTCGGCTGCCGCGTCGCCGGGCGCGAAGCGGGCGTTGGCGGCCTGCTGGCTGGCGGTGGTGTCCCAGGACTGCCACGCCGATCCGGCCGCCGCCGTGTTGCCGCGCCGCGCTTCCGGTGCCGTTGGCGCTCCACCGGAGCCGGCCTCCTGCGCCCAGCGCGCGAGGCGGCCATCGACCAGGGTCGAGTCGACGTCGCAGATCGCGACGATGTTCTGGCTCATCACGGCGCGCGTGTTCGAGGCGCCCATGCCGCCGATGCCGACCACCGCGACGTTCACCAGGTCGCTCGGGGCCTGATAGCCGCGACCGAGCACGTGGCGCGGCACGATCGTGACGACACTCCCCGCGGCCGCGGCGGTCGTGAGGAACTGCCGTCGCGACACGCCGGCTGGAGCGGTGCTGCGAGGCGCGTGATCGTCGGGTACGTGCATGGGAGCTCCCTCGCGCGGGGCCGTCCCGCACCAGCCGCATTCTAGTCGCCCCGTCGCCTGTCGCCGGCGGCTGTCCCCGGCCGGTGCGCCGTCGGCAGCGCTGCCGCACGACAGCGTGGAGCTGCCGTGATCACCGCCGCGCGCTCTTGAGATACGCAATCAGGTCGGCGAGCTGCCGCGGCGACATCGCCTGGTCGAGACCGGTCGGCATCAGCGACGACGTGGCGGAGCTCATGGCCGTGACGTCGGTTCTCAAGACGGTGTGGGCCTGGCCGGCTGCGTCACGCAGGGTGATGCTGTTGGGGGCTTCCGATTCGAGCCGACCGAACAGGGTGCGCTGGTCGCGGGTCTGCACCGTGTAGGCCTCGTAGCCCGGCGTGATCTCGTAGTCGGGCACGGCGATGTGCAACAGCAGCGCATCTGCCGGCTGGTTGCGGATGCCGCTGAGGTCGGGGCCGACGCGTCCGCCGGATCCGTTGAAGGTGTGGCACGCCGCGCAGAACGACTCGAATACGGCGCCGCCGCGGCCTGCGTGGCCAGCGATCGCGAGCACGGCCTGCTGCGTTCGCACCTGCGCCTCGACGGCCCGTCCGGCGCCGGTCGCGGTGTACAAC
>JACDAO010000057.1 GCA_013695405.1 Acidobacteriota bacterium
CGGCCGAGCTGGATCCGCGGCCGCACATGCGGGTCCACCGGCAGCGATGCGTCGTCGACCAGTTCGCCGACATGCGCATAGCCTTCGCAGCCGATCAGCCGCCCCACCATGGCGCCGAGGTCGGCGAACGCACGCGGCAGCGTCACGTCCACCAGCCGCGCACCCAGCCGCTGCAGCAGCGCGAGCGACTCGTCGTAGGCCGCCAGGACCTCCGCGTCGACCTGCGCGCGCTCGGCGGCCGGCAAGCGGGCCAGCACCAGGCCGGCGACGCCGCGTCGCAATTCCGGCAGCGGATCGGCCGGCACCGGGACCGCCGTCAACGGGTCGAGCGGGTCCGGCCCCTGCAGCAAGTTGTAGAGCAGCGCCGCGTCTTCGACGTCCCGGCACATCGGCCCCGGGGTATCGAGCGATTCGGCCAACGGGAGCACCCCGTGAACGCTGATCCGGCCCAGCGTCGTCTTCAAGCCCGCCAAGCCGCACCAGGCAGCGGGTACCCGCACCGAGCCGCCGGTGTCTGTACCGATGCCCCAAGGTACCAGGCCGGCACCGACCGCCACCCCGGTACCCGAGCTCGAACCGCCGGGCGCGCGATGCTCCGCCAGGTCCCAGGGATTCCACGGCGAGCCCCTGTGGGTGTTGGTGCCCCAGGCTCCCATCGCGAACTCGACGCTGTGGGTCTTGCCGATCACGATCATGCGTGCGCCGACCAGCTTCTTCACCAGCGTCGCCGTGTGGGGCGAGACGCGCTTCTCCCACACCTTGGAGCCGCCGGTGGTGATGCGCCCTTCGATGTCGACGATGTCCTTGATCGCGACCGGGATGCCGTGGAACGGCCCGATGCGATGGCCCGCGGCGATGGCCTCGTCGGCGGCATGCGCCGCGCGCAAGGCATCGTCTGCGTAGACCGTGACGAAGGCATGCAGCCTGGTGTCGACGCGCTCGATGCGGTCGAGGAAGGTCTCCACGATCCGAGTCGAGGTCAGCCGCCCGGCGGCCAGGGCACCTGCCAGTTCGTGGACGGGGAGGAAGGCGAGGTCGTCGGCGGTGGAGGTCATGGTTGTCTCGATATTGGAAGTGGAAGCGCATGTTACCGAGGAAGCAACGCCAGGAAGTGCGTGCGCAATCGTCGAACTACGTCCCATGAACCATGCCTCTCACGACACCCTAACTGACATGGCAAGCTAGTCCTGGCTCTTGCCCAGCTCGCGCTGGCCCACCCAACATTGACGCTGCCAGACGCTGGTATTACGATAGTAACTTTCGTAATGCCTGGAGGTGCTAAATGCCTGACGCCACCACGATGACGAGCAAGGGCCAGGTGACGGTGCCGCGGGAGATTCGGGACCGGCTCGGTCTCAAGTCCGGCGACAAGATGGCCTTCACGATGCTCAGTGACGGCACCGTCGTGATGCGGCCGAAGACGCGGCGCCTGGCGGACCTGGCGGGCTCGCTGACGCGCCCCGGCCAGCCCAAGGTCGCTATTGAGGACATGAGCCCGTTCAAGTCGACGAAGGCGAAGAACCGATAACGCAATGAGCGTCGCCATCGACACCAACGTGCTGGTGCGCCTGCTTGTCCGCGACGACGAGGAGCAGTACGCGGCGGCCCAGCGCCTGGTTGACCAGGCCGCTGCCACCGAAGAGCCGGTGCTCATCGTCCTCGGCGCCTTGCTCGAAACCGAGTGGGTTCTGCGCAGCCGTTACAAGCTCGACAAGACCAGCATCGCCGGCGCCATCACCGCGCTGCTCGAAAGCGGAGATGTCGAGTTCGAACACCCGCCCACAGTCGAAGAGGCGCTCTACGTCTGGACCCAGCACCCGGGCGCTGACTTCGCAAACTGCTTGCTCACGGCGCGCGCCGCGCACCTCGGCCGCAGCCGTTTTCTGACCTTCGACGCCGGCGCCGCCCGCTTGCCCGGGGTGGAGTTGCTCGGATGAACGCGCCCGATACGGCCCCGACTCAGCCGGGCCGAGCAGGTCCTTGCGGACCAGGTCTTCCAGCGGCGCGCAAGGCCATCGGCACGATCGATGGGAAGGTGGCGAGGCGGAAGAACTGGCACGCGAGCTGGTTCATCACGAAGCACGGTTCTCCGCAGGCCACGGTGAGCGCGTCGCCGGGAGCGCCGGATTAGGGCAGTCATCCCAGTAGAATGACTGCACTGCCTGCAAGTACCCAATCTTCGATGTCGGAGATCAAATGGCGATACTCACCGTAAGAAGCGTGTCCGATGAGGTACACCGTCCCTTGCGCGTGCGCGCAGCGACCAACGGCCGAAGCACCGAAGCCGAGGTACGGGCGATCCTGGAAGATGCGGTCAGGCCCGAAGGCAGGATCAAGCTCGGTTCGCTGCTCGCGGACATCGGGCGTCGAGCAAAGCTCACTGACGAGGATCTGGCGGTTTTCCGGCAACGCGATGAGCCTTCAGCGACGCATGCCGAAATGAGATAAAGTCGTTGGGGGACAATTTTGAGTTCGATCCAAGAGAATCGCGGCGTGCAGCGCATCCAGGATCCCGGCGTGCGGCTAGTTGGATCAAGGACATCGTCGGAGACAC
>JACDAO010000531.1 GCA_013695405.1 Acidobacteriota bacterium
CGCGCCGAGGTGAACGCCACTCGCTCGCCATCGGGGGAAAACTGGGGATTGGCGTCGAGCTTGGTGGACGCGATGAATCGGGTCTGCGCATCTCCCGGCGTTGGCCCCCGCCGGAGATCAAGGCGCCAGATGTCCCTGTCGATCGTCCCCTGCGAATAGACGAGGCGACGTCCGTCCGTGGACACGGCCACGTCACTGGCGTTGTCGCTCCCAGCCAGGAGGCGAGCCTGCCCGCCGTTGGCAGGGACTCTCCACAAGGAGGCGCCGGCTCTTCCCGCCGACGATGGGCTGGGGTGACCTCCGTCGCGCGTCAGGGGCACCGCGGTGAAGAGGATCTCGTCCCCGCCGGGCATCCAGGCCAGTCGACCCCTCGGGACGCTGGTTGGCACGAGCACTCTCGGCTCGCCCCCCGCCACGGGAACGACGTGCACGAACGGCCCACCGGGGAGGAGCGTCCGGTTGAAGGCGAGGGTCCGACCGTCGGGCGAGAAGGCCGGCAGGATGTCGGTGTGGGTGGATGCGGCGAGCCGCTTCTTCACGCCGCTCACGATGTCCAGCACGAACATCCCGAGGCGTTCTTCAGGCGACGATCGATCCACGACGGCCAAGGAGCGGCCGTCGGGAGACCACGAGAGCCCCTGGTGGGCCAGGCCCTGCACCTCCGCGATCGTGCGCTCGGGTCCCCCGCTGGGAGGGATGAGGCACACGTCCGAGCCGCCCCCGGGCTTGTCGCGGAGGAAGGCGAGCCGGCTGCCGTCGGGCGACCAGGCCGGGCTCCCATCCCGTGCGCGATCGGAGGTCAGGCGGAGCGGATGCTCCGCGCCGACCGCTTTGACGTAGATGTCGAAATTGTCCTGGTGCTCGCCGTCCCACGTGAACGCCACCAGCGACCCGTCCGGAGAGAACGTGGGCTCCGCCTCGCGCCCGGTGTAGCTGGTGAACGGAACGGCTTCCAGCCGGATCTCACGGGAGACCGGGGCATCGACACGAGAGGCCCACCCGTTCGTGCCGAGCCACAGGTGATCGCGGAGCCCTGGTACGAGCCACACCGTGAGTAGCAGGACGGCGGCTGCGCCCGCCGCATATCGCCATACGCCACGCCACCGGCCTGGTTCGACCAGCGCCAGGTCACGGGCCATCGCCTCCGCGCTCTGGTAGCGGCTGTCGGGGTACGCCTCTATCGCACGCTCCACGACTTGACACAGGCGCGTCGGCACATCCGGTCGCGCCAGCCCGAGCGCGCTGCGCCCGCCGCGCTCGTGGGCCAACCGGAGAGCGCGCAGTGTGCGGCCTCCGACCGGGTACTTGCCGGTGAGCAGGCGATAGAGCAGGACACCCGCGCTGTAGACGTCGCTCCTGACGCTCGCCGGAGCTCCCGCGAAGATCTCCGGTGCGAGGTACAAGGGTGTCCCGGCCGCCGGGCTCATCGACCGGTCGTCGAGCTCACGGCCGGTCCCGAAGTCCATCAGCACGACCCGCCCGTCGTCGGCCAGCATCACGTTGTGCGCCTTGATGTCGCGGTGCAGGAGGCCGGCGCCGTGGACGGCCCCCATCGCGTGGCACAGCTCGACGGCGATGTGGCGGGCCTCCGACGGTGTAAACGTCCTGCCGCCCTCGAGCAACTGCTCGAGCGTTTTCCCCGCGACCAACTCCATCCAGAGGCCGACGCGATCAGCGATCTGCTCGGCGCCGTAGATCGTGACGACGTTCGGGTGGCGCACGCGGGCGAGCAGGCGTCCCTCTTCGATGATCGACGTGGAACCGCCCGCGGCGTCGTCAACCGCGGCCGGCAGAAGCTTCAGCGCGACCTCGCGATCGAGCCGCGTGTCCCAGGCGCGGTAGACCGTCCCATGAGCGCCGGCGCCGAGGCGCTCGAGCACACGAAGGTGGCCCCAGTGTTCGTCAGGTTCCCAAGCCGGGAGTTGTCGATGCAGGTCGGCCACGCGGGCCAGGAGCTTCAGCTGGTCGAGCAGCCGGGGATCGACGGACCCTGCACTGGATTCGACTGACGACCAGTCGATCGGAGTGCCATCGAGGATGGCGTCTGCCAGGGCAGCCGCGAGGGCGTCAGCTCCCGCCATCCTTCATCTCCTCCGCGAGCCGCAACAACGCGCGCTGTGCGGCCTTCCGCGCCGCGTCCAGGGAAGGCTTGCCCAGCGCCTCGGCGAGCTCCTCGTAGGAGTAGCCCAGCTCGACCCTGGCGATAATCGTCTCTCGCTCCTCCGGCCGCAGCCGCTGGAGTGCGCGCTCGTAGTTCTCCACGGCCTCTCGCCCGATCGCGTCGTCTAGCGGCGAGGATTCCTCTATAGCCGGATCCACACCTTCGAGATCCGTCGAGTCGGGCCGCCGTCCCTGTCGCCGCAGCTCGTCGCGGACGCGGTTGAGCACTGCCTGGCGCAGGTACGCCTGGAGCGCGCCCACTCTGCGCGGCTCGAACACCTCGATTCTCTTGAACGTCTGGAGCAGGGTGTCTTGGACAAGGTCGTCCGTGTCGGTCATGTCCCGGGCCCACTTCGGCAGTCGACCGCTGATCCAGCGCCGGAGCGGCTTGAGGTGCCGTTCGAAGAGACGGTCCAGCGCTGCAGCGTCGCCGCCGCGCGCCCGCTCGAGGAGAGTGAACGTCGAGTCGAGACGATCGCCAGCCGAGCCGGTCTCGCCTGCCGGTCGATCGACCGGGCCGCGCTCGTGGGGATGTCGTCCTTGCTTCTGCTGAGGGGAGGTCATTCTACCGCCAGATCACCGGCTGTCCCACGGAGGCCGTCGGGGCGTTTAGAGGGGTAGGAACCTTGCCTTCAAGAGGCGCGTAACTTGCGCGGCGATTGGCGGCGGCCACCAATATACGACAGGAGCAACTTATGCACGCCAATCGCTCAAGAATCATCGTCGCCCTCGCGATAGGGGCGGCCGTCTCTGCCGGAGCGGCTTATGCGGCCATCACCACGTTCAGACAGGATGGTCTCAGTGACTACATCGGATTGCAGGGTGGACCGGCGCAGGTGACGGCCCGAACCCTCACGACGCCAGTAGGCGAAACCACCGGCGCCTGGCACTACCATCCCGGGCGCGCCTACAACGTCGTTACGCAGGGCACGATCACGATCGAGGATGGCTGTGGACAAGTCAATCAGTATTCCGCAGGACAAGCGTTTGAAACCTCCGAAGGTCGCGTCCACCGCGCCTACAACCTCGGGAGCGAGGACGCCAAGGAATACAACATGTTTGTCGGCCCGCAGGGCAGGCCCATCGGCGTCAACATACCCAATAACGAGCACCGGTGCGGTCCGCCGAGCACGGTCGAAGAGTGCAAGCACTCTGGTTGGACCACGTTCACGCATCCAGCCCCATTCGACAATCAGGGCGCGTGTATGGCATACGTCAACCACCGGGAGCGGGTCACGTTGCTCGTTCCGGAGGACCCGTTTCGATGAGCGTGGGCCGGAACGGAGAGAGACACACACTGGCCGGTTCGCCCGGAGCCAATGCATCAAAGGCAATGAATCGTCGATCCGGCGACAGACGCGGATTCCCCAGGCTGACGCGACCATCGCGAGCTGGGACACCAAGATTCATTACAACGTGTGGCGTCCCATAACCGCGATCCGCGAAGGTGACAACGACGACAACCCGCGAACGGCCGGCCATCCAACCTGGACGTCGTGTTCAACTCCCCGAAGTATCCCGACTACACGTCCGGCGCGAACAACGCGGCCGGCGCGACGACGAGGGTCCTCGAGCATCTGTTCGGCGACCAGGTCGAGTTCACGCTGATCAGCGCCGCAGCGGGCTCGATCGCACGCGACTACACGAGGTTCTCTGACGTCGCCCGTGACGTCGTCGACGCGCGGATCTTCGTGGGGATTCACTTCCGCTTCGCCGACACGACCGCACTGCGGCAGGGGCGTGATGTCGCGAACTGGACGTTCAGCCCCTACCTGCGCCCGATCGGCGGCGGCAAGGAATAAGCGCCGCGAGCGACGCTAACCCGTCTGCTCACCGGTCACGCGATGTGACCGGTGAGCAGGTGGCGCCAGTACTGGACAAAGGCCGGGCGGTCGTCCCGCTGCGCCCCAACACCCAGTCAGTGACACTCCCGTCTCGCTCGAACGCATAAGAGACGGGGTGGAAAGGCGCCCTCGCGGCCTCTCACGCCCGCCGTGCCGGAGCAGCTGCGAGCACGTTCAAGACCAGGGTCGATCAGCGTGTGTTCGTTCCCACCCTGGAGGAACACCTCCACAAGGCATTCGACTTGAATAGGAAGCATTAGCTGACATAATCGGCGTTCTCAGACACTGTCAGGGGCGCATCAGCGCCCACACCGGCCGCTTACAGGTCGTCAAGGCCTATCGAGCCACATCACGACAGGGCCTCCGCGGCGAGGCGCCCGTCGCGAAGACTGACCGGGCATGCCTGAAACCGATGGGTTCCAACTGACAGCCTTCGCGCGGTCGGAAGACCGCACGCGGACGCTGCGCGCCGGATTCCGCGTCCACGTGGCCAAACCGGTGGATCGGTCCGAACTGGTGGCCACCGTCGCCAGCGTGGCCGGACGTGTCTGGCAGCAGCCCTAGCGCAGCTGCGTTCGGCGCGCTTTCGACACGCCGCGGCGGCCCACGCCGAGTGGAACTCAAATAGTGCCGTCGAGAAGGGAGGCGGCAAGCTCGAAGGGCTCGCCAGCATTACCCCGGCCCCGGCACACGCCTGACCGGCGCAAGGAGGCTGCAGCCGATCAAATGTCCGCTGCGGCCTCGGAGGCAAGTTCAGACGCAGGGTGGAGCGGCCCGGGCGCGCCGGTTTAGCCTCGGCGGGCATCAGGTGCGACAGGGCCGCTCCTAAGACCACTGCGATTAATTGCCGCAGCATTTTCAGCAAGGCCAGGAGTCACGCGACCGTGGTTCGAGGGTCGCCTCACGATCTCGGGCGCGGGCGCCGTCCTGGACGCTGAAGACGGCGTCACCGATGCGGCGACACGCAGCCGCATCCAGAAGTTCATCGAGGGCTTCGCGGCGTTCGCTGACGAGCAGCGACAGGCCTTGCAGAATCGCGTTGACTAGGTGATCCGGGCCACCGCCGCTGCCGTTGCCACGTAGCTGCCCCTGTCGGCCCCACAGGCGATGCACAGACGGCTGGCCGATCGTGACAGTTGACAATGTGACAGTCACTGTCCCATTGTTACTCGTGCCTCACAGCGCTGGGCCCTACGCCATCGGCGACCTCGCCGCGTTGGGCGGCGTATCCAGACGCACCGTGCGGTACTACGTGCAGGGCGGACTGATCCCGCCGCCGGAGGGACTGGGCCGTGGGAATCACTACGG
>JACDAO010000068.1 GCA_013695405.1 Acidobacteriota bacterium
GTGCAGCGGCGCGTCCGCACGCAGGACGCAGCCGCTGATTGTCACTTCGAGCCCCGCCTCGTCGGCGCCGTTGCCGACCAGGACGTTGGCACGGCGCAACGCCGCGACATCGAGTGCGCCGCCGGGCGCGACCCCGACGTGCTGCCAGCCCCAGCGGCCGCCATCCTGGACGGTCGTGTGCAGGCCGGCCCGCAACACCGTCGTGGTCCTGGTCACGGTTCGTGAGGGCGCGTCACGAAGCGCACCCGCGCGCCGGGCGTCAGCCGCGCCGGCGCCGCCGACGACAGGTCGAACAGACCCAGGTCGGTGTGACCGATGATGTGCCAGCCGCCCGGGCTGACCGACGGGTAGATGCCGGTGTACTCGCCGCCGATCGCCACCGACCCGGCCGGGACCGCCGGCCTCGGCTCTGTACGCCGCGGACCCTGCAAGGTCGGGTCTATCGGGCCCAGATACGCGAACCCGGGCATGAATCCGACGAAGCAGACGGTGTAGGTCGGCGCGCTGTGCCGGCGACACAGTTCCTGCTCGGACAGTCCCCGCGCCGCCGCCACGTCGGCGAGGTCAGGCCCGCCGGCGCCACCGTAGCGGACCGGCACCTCGTGGACGATGGCTGCGGCTGACGACCCGAGAGGCGCGGTGGTCGCGGCGGCGACGACAGCATTCAGGTGCGCCAGATCGCAGCGCAGCGGGTCGACGTGGACCACCAGGTCGCGCATGCCGGGCACGACGTCACGGACGCCGGCGACGGCGGCATGCCGGACGTGCGCGGCGCAGGCATGGATCCGGGCATTAGCCGCGAAGGGCTCGCCAACCAGGTATTCGACGCGAACGGCGGCGTCGCCCAGCAGCGTCATTCGCCACTCGCCGGTCATCGCGCCTCGCGCGGCGCCAGGGCCTCGAGCAGCTTGGTGTGGATGTCGTCGAAGCCGCCGTTGGACATCACCACCACCAGATCACCGGGCCGGGCGTCAGCCTTCACCGCCTCGACAATTGCCGCCGTGGTCGGCAGGTGCCGTGCGCGCTGGTGTCGGCTGGCCAGGGCACTGACCAGCTCCGGCACCGACAGACGTTGGTCATCGGGCAAACTGGTCCGGAAGGCCGATGCCAGCACCGTTTCGTCGGCATCCGCGAACGCGTCGACGAACGCCTGCTGGAAGACGCGTCGACAACTCGACGCCGACCGCGGTTCGAAGATCGCCCAGAGCCGCACCTCGGGGTGCGCGCGGCGCATGCCGCGCAGCGTCTCGGCAATCGCCGTCGGGTGATGCGCGAAGTCGTCGTAGACCGCGACGCCGCCAGCCGTGCCGCGCAGTTCCATCCGTCGCTTGACGCCGCGGAACGCGGCCAACCCCTCGGCAAGGGTGTCGAAGGCGACCCCTCGCGACGAGGCGACCGCGACCGCGGCCAGCGCGTTGCGAACGTTGTGCACGCCAGTCATCGGCACGTGCACCTGGCCCAGCCTGGTGTCGCGCTGCCAGACCTCGAACGAGGTGCCGTCGACCTTGGCCTCGACCGCGCGGGCCTGCCAGTTCGCGGACGGCGACAGTCCGAAGGTCTCCACCACGCCTCGCGCCGACGTCACCAGCGACGCGGCGCCGGGGTCGTCGGCACCAATCAGCACCAGGCCGGTTGACGGCACCAGCCGCAGCAACCGGGTGAAGGCGGTCATGATCGCGGCCAGGTCCGGGTAGATGTCCGCATGGTCGTACTCGACGTTGTTGACGATGACGGTGTCGGGCACGTACTTGAGGAATTTCGCGGTCCTGTCGAAAAACGCGCTGTCGTACTCGTCGCCCTCGATCACGAAGTCGCCGCCGTCGCCGAGCCGATAGCTGGCGCCGAAGTTCGCGGCGATGCCGCCGACCAGCAACGACGGATCGAGGCCGGCATGGGTCAGCAGCCACGCCACCAGGCTGGTCGTGGTGGTCTTGCCGTGCGTGCCGGCGACGACGATCGGCCGCCGCTGCCACAGGAACTCGTCGCGGATCCGCTCCGGCAGCGAGCAGTAGCGGTGCCGCCGGTCGAGCACGATCTCGAGTTCCGGATTGCCGCGCGAGATCGCGTTGCCGACCACCACCAGGTCGACCGAGGAGGCGACGTGGTCGGCCGCATAGCCGTCGTACACGGCGATCGCCTCGGCGCGCAGGAAATCGCTCATCGGCGGATAAACCGCGGCATCCGATCCGGTGACGCGGTGACCGCGCCGCTGCAGCATCGCCGCCAGGGTGGCCATTGCCGTGCCGCAGATGCCAATCAGGTGGATGTGCATGCGTGCGTCCGGCTTTACTCGACCGCCGGCTCGTCGATGGACAGCGCGACGTCGGCCCCGGCTCGGAGCGTCACCTGCACGCCGAACGGCAGGCTGATCATCGCACCGCTGGTGTGGCCGCTGGCCAGCCCGGCGACGATCGGGCCGCTGACGCCGTCGAGCGCCTCACGCACTGCGTCAAGTGCGGCAATGCAGCCGCCCGGTTCGTCGCAGCCCGGTAACTCGTTCAGCACGACGCCGCGGACGTGCCGGAACACACCGGCCTGTCGCAACTGCCACAGCCAGCGATCGAGCCGATACGGCCGCTCGTTGACCTCGTCGATGAACAGCACGGTGTCGCCGCGGTTGGTGTGTGCCCATGGCGTGCCGAGCAGGGCGACCAGCTGGGTCAGGGTGCCTCCTCGCAACTCACCCCGGGCCTCGCCCGCTTGCAGCGTCTGCGCCGGCCCAGTCGGGATCGGACCGAACGCCACGGGTTCGCTGACCAGCCGCACGAAGCTGTCGCGGTCGTAGCCGGCGGCCCCGCGCGCCAGTCGTCCCTCGGCCATCGGTCCGTGCACCGTGACCAGGCCGGCCATCCCGGTCCAGACATCCAGCAAGGCGGTGAGGTCGCTGTAGC
>JACDAO010000554.1 GCA_013695405.1 Acidobacteriota bacterium
CGTGCCGCCGCGAGTGATGCCGCCGGCGGTGCCAACGGGAAGGAGCGACGTGCCTCCGAAGTTGCTGACCGGCACGACGTCCGCGCTCAGGCGCGTGTCGGCTGCACGAACCCAGTGATGAACGGTCGGAAGCGACTTGCCGGCCCAGCGCGCGTACGCGGCCGCTTCATACCAGCTCACGCCGCCTCCGGGAAATCGCCCTGGCCGGCGCGGTACGCGCCCATCTCCCACTGGGCGGGGCCTGGCCTGCCCGTGGCGTCGCGGAAGTGAGCCATCGCGGCCTCGACACTCAACGCGCGGCCGTCTCTCAGGATTGGCTCCTGCCACAGCTCGGCGCGCCGGTAACCGCCATCATCGACGAATCGCTTGAAGGCGCGGTTGGTGACCTCGTGTCGATCGATCCAGTAGTCCGGCACCTGGACGTCGGGGAGCTGCTCGTAGCCCGTCGTGTGTATCCGGAACCGCACGCCCGATGACGCGATCCGCACCATGCCAGCGGGGACGTGGTTGCCCGTGTAGAGCGGGAAGCGAAGCCGGAAATCGCGTGAGAATGGGCCGGGGCCGACGTCTTCGGCCGCTTCCCGACCCGCCATCTCTGCTTTCCAGTGCAGCAGGCCGCGCGGCACTCGTGCTGTGACCGGAGTCCGGCCCAGCGGGCGCCACGCCTCCGCAGTTCGACCGTAGGGACGGTAGAACACATCGGCACCGGCGGGATCGGAGTCGATGGTCGCGACGCGCGAAATATTCCTGAGCTGTTCGGCCAGGAGCAGATCATCAGGGATGTAGGGCTGCGCCTGCTGCGCGAGGCGGTAGGCGTCGTCGAACTCGTCGGCGCCGGCAAGCCTGATGATCTCGGGCAACGCTTCCTGCCGCGCCCAGCGAACTTTGGCGTTGCGCTCGGCCCACCATGCGATGCCACCGGCCGCAACGGCGAGCGCGACGACCGCGGCAGCAATGCGCGTGCGGCGTGATGCCGGCGGCGCCGCGACGACGGCGGACCTTGGCGACAACAACCGCGCGTGACATCCGGCGGCGAGATCGCGTACTCCGTCTGCCGTGATTGAACGTCGCTCGCGATCCCGCACGAGCGTCCGGGTGACGATCGCTTCCAGCTCCGGGGCGATGTCGGGCCGGAGTGTCCTGACGGGCGCTGGCGAGGCCGCCAGCACCGCCTGAAGGACGCCGAGCGCGTTCGTGCCTGTGAACGGCCGCGCACCGGTCAGCATCTCGTACGTGACGACGCCCAGGGACCAGAGATCCGACCGAGCGTCAGCGGCCTCGCCCGCCGCCTGTTCGGGCGACATGTAGGCAGCGGTGCCCACCGTCTCGCCCGCAAGTGTGAGCTGCGTCGCCATCTCCCCCGTCTGGACCTTCGCGAGGCCGAAGTCCAGGACTTTGACCTGTCCCGCAGTCGTCAGCATGACGTTCGGCGGTTTCACGTCCCGGTGAACGATGCCGGCCGCGTGTGCAGCGTGCAGCGCGTCGGCCATTTGCGCGACGATGCGGGCGACCTCCGGCAGGGTCATCTGAGCGCCGGCCAGGCGAGCTGCGAGTGTTTCGCCCTCGTAGTACGCCATCGCAATGAATGGCTGGTCGCCGTGGTCGCCAATCTCGTAGACCGTCGCGATGTGTGGATGATCGAGGGCGCTGGCGGCGCGCGCCTCCCGCAACAGGCGCACCGTGGCTTCTCGATTGCCGACCGTCTCCTGGCGCACGAACTTCAACGCCACGCGTCGTTTCAGGGCCGTATCCTCTGCCAGGTACACGGTGCCCATCCCGCCTGCGCCGATGTGGCTGATGATCCGGTAGTGCGAGACGTTGGTCCCGATCATGGACTGGAATCTTACCCCGCGCCAACGCCGCCCTGGATGATCGCGGGGGCGGGTGTCTGGTCGTCCGCACTCGCCGGCGCGTCGCTCACGCGCTGCAGCGCGATCTCGGCTCGCGACCGCAACCAGGGGTCGCCGCTCGACAGCAGCGTGGCCACGGCTTCGTCGGCCGACGGCTGCGGCGCGCCCAGCAGCTTCTCGCCCAGCTCGGCGCGCTCGACGTCGGTCACGTGGCTGTCGATTAGCGGCAGCAACACGGCCCGCAGCTCAGCCTTCAAGACGTGGTCGAGATACTCGAGCGCGTTGGCGCGAATCAGCTCGTTTGCGGAACGAACGCCCACATACGCGTCGTGCACCGAGCGTGCTGGCGAGAGCAACGCAATCAGCCTGAAGATCCGCTCGATCTCCTGCTCTATGGACTGCCGTAGCGCCGAGGCCACCGTCTGGTCATGACTAAGCGGAAGCAACACCTGGTAGGAGCGGTAGTGGCCCGCGATCTCCGCAGCCAGCAGCAGCTCAATCGCTGTCCGGTCCACGTCCATCTGCGGATGCCGCTGCTTCAACTTGTTCAATGACGCAATCACGCGATGCCGAAGCGGCGCGTCGGCGTCGAGCAAACCGGCGACGAGCGCGCGCCCGGCATCCGGCGTGCCGATCCGCACCAGTACCGCTGGCAGTTCTCGTCGCGAGTCGAGAGGGAGCGTCGTGTCTGCGAGAGCGCCTTCCAACAGCGGGACAACCGGCTGTCCAAAGCCCGCCAGAGCCGCAACCGCCTCGTCGGCCACCTCTGGGCGCGCCAGGGCTGCGAGCAAGCCCTCGAGGCAGTCGACGACGCGACGAGCCTGGGCCGCCCCGATCCCCTGTCGGGCGACGTCGATGTCGGGATCGCCGATCAACGCATTCAGGATGGATGCCGGTGGATCGTCGAGCACGGCCAGCACGCGTCCGGCTTCCGCGCGGTCGCCGGCTTCGGCGGAGCCGGCCATCTGCTCGAGAAGCACACGCGCCGCCTCCTCGTTGTGAGATCGGCCCGGTGCGGCGAGAAAAGCCACCATCGCGGCGCGAATGGAAAAGCCCTCGAAGTCGCCGAGGTCCAGGATCCAACGGAGCGGATCGAAGCCGCCGTCACGCGCGAGATACAGGAGTGCCTGCGTGCGCACACCGAGGTCCCGATCCTGCAGCATCGCCTCCGCCGTGCTCCTGGCGGTCCGGTCGCCGGACTCCGCGAGAACGGCCAGGGCGTCACGTCTGACGTCCCCTGCTTGGTGGCGCAAGAGCGGGTAGAGTTCCGGGTACGCCTGGGGCGCCTTCATTCGCCTCAACGAAACGAGCACCTCGCGAACGACCTCCACATCGTCGCTGGCCAGCGTCGCGGCAATCGTCTCGTGCGAGGAAGGCGGGGCGGCGTCCAGCGCCCGCTCGACGTCGATCCGGTAGCGACGAATGCTGTCACCGATCGCGGCGACGTATGCACGCCTCAGGCGCCAGGCCACGGCGATCCAGACGAGGGCCAAGCCGCACGTGATGGCCGCGGTGCCCCGAAGGCCGAAACCAACGCCAGGCACCATGAAGAACCCGCCCGTGACCAGCC
>JACDAO010000557.1 GCA_013695405.1 Acidobacteriota bacterium
GACGAGCGGCAGGTAGCACCAGCCGCGGTAGAAGCCGTTGAAGAGCGCCAGTTGCTGCGCGCCGTGCGTGGCATCCTCGGTCAGATCGAGATCGACGGTGATGCGTCGCACGCGCCGGCGTCGCCGGCGATGCTGCGCGATGACCGTGTCCGCCAACGTCTCGCCGAGGCGGTAGAGCCGGCGCGGCGACACGGCGTTCTCGAACCGCGAGATCGTCGGCTGCGACGCCAGGCGAGGCCCGTCGATCGGATCGCGATCCAGCAACAGCTTGTGGATGGGGTCGTCGGCCAACGTGTCTGCGTCATTGGCATCGGCATGCCCGCAGGCGAGCCCGTAGATGCGCTGCGCCAGCAGATCGCGCAGCGAATGGTGCACGCGCGTCGGCGTCCGCCGGTCGACCAGGCAGGCCGCGAGCCCGTCAATCAAACCCAAGCGCCGATCCGCCGCCTTGAGCAGGACGGCGCCGCCATCCGAGCTGCTGTGGGCCTGCGTGAAGGCGGCGATGACGGGCCGACCGCGGAGGTCAGGGAAGAGAACAGTCTGTGCTACGGTATCGATGGTCAACAGCGACGCCTCGGTGTGGTGAAAGGAACCCTTCGCAAGGCCTTTTCTACCATGTCGGGGCGTTTCTGTTACCGCTCCATTACGCGTACTCGTGAATTATGCGGGCTAGGGACCGAGTGGAGATCGCACGTCGATGCCGGCGAGCGCCAGCGCCGCGCGCACGGCGGACGCGAGCGCAACGGCGCCCGGCGTGTCGCTGTGCACGCACAACGTCTGTACCGGCACGGTCAGCACGGACCCGCTGCGAGCGCCGACCCGACCGGTCAGCACCCAGTCCGCGGCCCTCCGTGCAGCCGCCGACGCGTCGGTGAGCACCGCGCCGGCGATCTCCCGGGGGGTGAGACGTCCATTGTCCTCGTACGCACGGTCGAGGAATCCTTCCTCGACCACTCGCACGCCGGCGGCCTGCGCCGCAGCCGCCAGTGCCGACCGGTGCGGCGCGACGATGGCCAGGGTCGCATCCACGCTGAGCACACCGCCGACGATCGCCGACGCGAGCGAGGGATCGTGCCACGCCACGTTGTAGAGCGCGCCGTGCGGCTTGACGAAGCGCACCCTGACGTCCTCGAGCGCGGCCACCGCGCACAGCGCGTCGACCTGGTGCGCGACGGCATCCACGATCTCGTGCGGCGGCATCGCACGCATGCGTCGCCCGAAGCCTTCACGGTCCGGGAAGGAGGGATGTGCACCAACCTGCACGCCGCAAGCGGCGGCTGCGACGACGGTGTGTCGCATGCTGCTGGCATCGCCGGCATGCCATCCGCAGGCAACGTTGACCGACGTCACCAGGCGCAGCAGCGCTCGCTCGGGCGCCGGGGGCGCGCCGTCGTGCTCACCGACGTCGGCGTTCAGGTCGATTGACGGAGTCGTCATGGTCGGGCCGGCCTGTGGTGCCGCCCGGATGGTGGCACAGTCGTGCCCGGCCGCGCCTCGATCGGCTCAAGAGCGGGCCTACGCCGCGCGCAAGTGCGGCAGCGCGCTGCCGTGTGGCTGGAAACCCGACGGAAAGAAATGCGCAGAGACCGCGCAGAATCGCGCAGCCTCTGCTGCCGACGGACTGGCTCCCCAGCACTTGTGGCTTCGTGCCACAAACAGCCCGTCGACGTCACCCACTGGAGCAACGCGCGTGCCACGCCCTGATGTCCACATTCGAGGCCCGTGTCGCGGGGGCCCTGCGGCCTCGCTGGTGGCCGTAACGAAAATGAGGGCGGGATCACAATGTTGCGCTGACGAACGTCAGGCCGCGCGACCTGCCGGTCCAATCCTCGGAGCGCCGGCGGGCTGCAGCCAGGGCCGCGCCCCCAGGCCGGCGCGTCAGAAGAGATCATGGCCACACAGACAGCATCCTCCGCACTCCATCCGACCAAGAACACGCTCGATCCCGGGATCCGCCAGGCCGTGGCGGACCTGCTCAACGCCCGGCTGGCCGACGCCATCGACCTGCAGCTGCAGAGCAAGCAGGCGCACTGGAACGTGAAGGGCCCGAACTTCATCGGGCTGCACGAGCTGTTCGATCAGGTTGCCGAGGCAGTCCAGAAGTACGTCGACGAGCTGGCCGAGCGCGCGGTGATGCTCGGCGGCGTCGCCGTCGGCACGTCACAGGCAGTGGCAGGACGAACCACGCTCGCGCCGTACCCTGTCGAGGCGCAGGACTGGTCGAGCCACGTCGAGTGCCTGTCCGCCGCGCTCGCCCATTTCGGCGACCGGATCCGCGAGGGCATCGAACAGTCCGAGACGGCCGGCGACCCGGTGACCGCCGACCTGCTGACCGGCATCTCGCACGACGTCGACAAGTTCACCTGGTTCGTCGAGGCGCACCAGGCGTGATGCCTGATGCCTGCAACTGCTGGCCGCCGGACAAGTCCGGCGGCTACGTCGACCCTCGAGCTACGGCCGTGAGGCGAACGTCCGGCGCTCTCCGGTGCGGTGATTGACCACCTCGAACGCGCCGTCGGCGCGGACGTGCACGCTGATCATGTGCCCGGCGTCGGGCGTCTCGTCGAGGTTCGCGGTCAGGGCCGGCGCGGTGTTGTCGTCGACACTGGTGGCGACGTTGCGGTGCACCTGGTAGAGCGCCTGCAGCGTTGGCAGCGCGCGGAGATCGCGGACGACCGCCGCTGATCCGCCTTTGCGCGCGCCGTTGTTCATGATCGCCACCACGGGGGCCAGCGTCCGCAGCAGCACCGGGTTGTTGCTGCTGTCCAGCCCGTGGTGCGTCACCTGATAGAGGTCGACCGGGGCCAGCCGGCTCGACGGGCAAGCCAGTTGCGCCTCGACATTCCAGGTCAGGTCGCCAGCATCGAAGAAATCGAAGGCCCCGTACTGCAGCCGGAACGCAATGCTCCGCGCGTTGTCCGAAGCGTCTGGTTCCTTGCGAGTGACGCCTTCGCACGCGGCGTTCGGGGCCGACGACGCGCTGGCGACGACGGCGCCGCTGGCAGCCAGGACGTCGAGGGTGATCGGGGTGCCGCCGGGTGCGGGGCGCAGCGCAATCGCGTCTCCCGGGCCAAGCGTGCGCCGCTCCCTGGCCGCCGCGACGTAGGCGCTGTTGCGGTCGGGAAAGCCGGCATCCTCCGCGAGCGCGGTCATCGGCCCATGGTCGTAGAACCGCCCGATTGGCACCGCGGCCGCGAGGGCCGGCACGCCGCCGAAATGGTCGACGTGATAGTGGCTGACCACCAGATGGTCGATCCGCGTGATGCCGGCCGCCTTCATGGCTGCCTGGATGCGGGTCGCGTCACGTCCGTCGTGACCGGGCCAGCCGGCATCGACCAGCAGGGACTCGCGCGCCGGCGTCACGATCAGCGTCGCCGCGCCGCCCTCGACGTCGACGTAGTAGATGTCCAGCGTCGGCGCCCCCGGTTGCGCGCCAGCCAACGCCGACCAGCCGGCGCACACCAGCGTCGCCGTCAACACAGACACTCTCATCGGGCACTCCTCAAGAGGGCTCAAGGTCCAAGGGCGTAGCCGCCGGACTTGGCGTAGCCGCCGGACTTGGCGTAGCCGCCGGACTTGGCTAGCCGCCGGACTTGGCGTAGCCGCCGGACTTGTCCGGCGGCAGCACCTACAGGCATCAGGCATCAGACATCAGGCTGGCCCTGTCCCAATACCTGGTCTTGAGCATCGCAATCGCGAGCATCAGCAGCGTGAAGGCGGCGCAGGAGGCGAGCGCTTGCGGCAGCGACATCGCCTGGTGCAGCGGCTTCGAGAACACACCGTAGACCAGTTCGACGTGGACCCAGTAGATGAACAGCGAGGACCGGCCGAGCAGTGCGATCGGGCTCCAGCCCCGGGGCCAGGTGTGGCGAGCCCAGAGGCCGTCGGGGCGCAGGGCCAGATACAACAACCCGAACGTGCCGATCAGCACGCCGAGGCGGATGCCGAAGAACGCCGACGACGTCGTCCAGAACTGCGAACCTGGCAGCGGGGTCGGCTGAAACGAGAGCGCATAGGCGATCCCCGTCATCGTCACACCGACGCCGAGCACGGCCAAGTGGAAGCGCATGCCACGCGCCGCCGGCGGCGTCGCGGCGACGATCTCTCCGACCACCAGGCCGGCAGTGACGAACGCACTCCACGGCAGCAGCGTGAAGGTCGTGCGAGTGGGCGTGGGTCGCAGATACCACTCGAGTGGCCCCGGCAGGAGTCCGGGCCACTCCCAGACGCGCATCAGCGGCGTCAGCACCAGGATTGCGACCGTTGCCGCGGCCGCCCACACCACGCGGCCACGCGGGTGGTGATTTCGTCCCCACAGCCAGGCCGCCGCCACCAGCGACAGGCCCATCACATTGAGGATGTCGACCTTGAAGAGCCCGATCAGCGACGCCCCGTGGCTGAACAGGTACGCCTGCAGGCGAAACAGCAGCGCCAGGCCGAAGATCTGCCAGCCGCGCCGCTGCAACAGCCGGCTCGCTTCGGACGGCGTGGCGCCCCGGCGCACCCGGGCGTGCCCGGCCAGTGGCAGCGCCAGCCCGGCCAGCCACAGGAACATCGGGGCGCCCATGCCGGTCAGGATCAGCAGGTAGTAATAGCCGTCGGTCTGCCGGACCGGGCCGAGCACGGTCCACGAGTCGACGACGTGACCCAGGATCATGATCAGCACGGCCAGGCCGCGCATCCAGTCGATGTAGCCGGCACGCTGGCGCGGTGCTGGGCCGGCGGCCTCCGGTACGGTGGTGTCAGCCATCGACTCTGCTGAAGGTCACCTCGAGCGCGGTGTCGCGGCGCAGGCTGTGCCAGACCGAGCAGTAGGTCTCGCGCGACAGGTCGATCGCGCGCTGGATGGCCGCGTCGGGCACGGCCCCCGTGATCTGGTAATGGAGCGCAAAGCCGGTGACGCTGGACGGCGGGCCCTCGGCGCGGTGCCCGGTGACGCTCAGGAGCACGGCGCGGAGGTCGTGGCGGCCCTTGGCCAGAATCATCACCAGGTCGACACCCATGCACGAGCCGAGGGCCAGCGCGAGCGCTTCGACCGGCGAGGTGCCGGCGAGGCTGTCGCCGTCGAGCACCGGGCCGGCGCCCCGACGAGTCCGGGTCTCGAACACCAGGTCTCGGGTCCACTCGAGCGACACCTCTACCGGAGGTTTGGGCATCGGGCGATTGTAGCCGCGCCGCGCCGGCGACGCTGCCGGGCCGAGGGCGTTTCTCGCAAAAGGCCGTGCATGTGAGAGTCAGTCTCACTACCGTCCGTGGTGTGTTAGCATCGAAACCGGACCCGTTAGGTCGCCATCCGGGATGGCCCGATCGGGAGGTGCCCGGCACGTCGGGCACCGACGCGTGCTCCCATGAATCAGCCTGCTGTGTCCGACGCGCGTCCGCTTGCGCTTCCGCCTGTGGTTCCGGTGCCGCTCACCTCGCTTGCGAGCGGGGCAGTGGCGCGATTCCACGGCGCCCACCTCGACCCGGCCTCCTGCGACCTGCTACGTGCGCTGGGCCTGACCCGCCAGTGCCGGATGACGCTGTGCAAGAACGGCGAACCGTGCATCGTGCAGGTGCGGTCGACTCGAATTGGTCTGTCTGGCACCGTCGCGGCGGGCATTCTCGTGGTTCCGGAAGCGCCAGAGATCTGAGATGCCGGTGGCGGCTGGGACTCCCCACACCCTGACCCCACGGGCCGCGGCGGCCCACGCGACGCCGGTCATCGCCCTGATCGGCAACCCCAATACCGGCAAGACCACGCTCTTCAACCGCCTCTGCGGCGCACGGGCCAAGACCTCGAACTTCCCCGGTACCACCACCACGTCGCGGGTGGGACGCGCCGCGCTGCCCGGCGACTGGCTGATCGAGATCGTGGATCTGCCGGGCCTCTACGAACTCGGGCTGGACATGCCCGAGACTCGGATCGCTCGCGACGTGCTGAGCGGCACCGGGTTGTTCCGGCAACCCGATGCCGTCCTCGTCGTCGTCGACGCCTGTAACCTGACCCGCAACCTGGTCCTGGTCGGTGAACTGCTGGCCTTCGACCTGCCGGTGGTGGTGGCGCTCAACATGGTCGATCTCGCGCAACGGCGCGGGCTGACCATCAACGCCGCCCGTGTCAGCGAACGACTCGGCTGCCCGGTCATCCCGATGGTCGCCCGCCGCGGCGACGGCGTGCAGGAGGTGCGGGGAGCACTCGGCGGCCTGCTGTCGCGCGGTCTGGTCCGCCAGGCGCCGGCCGACGGCGTGCCGCTGTCGGGCGCCTCGATCGAGACGCTGACCACCTGGGCCGACGA
>JACDAO010000558.1 GCA_013695405.1 Acidobacteriota bacterium
ACAGGAGCCACCGGTGTCACGCGGGTGGCCCGTCGGCTTTCCAATCAGCCTGAACGGCCGCGCGTTCGAAATCCGATACGACATCCGGCACAGCAGCAGCAGCTCGTCGTACCGAGGTCCGCACGGGCACTTGCTGTTGACCGCGACCAGGCTAGCTGGCACGAGGTGGCCGATGCATCAGGTCGACATCACCAAGCTGGTGGGCCTGCTCGCCCGGCTCGTGAGCGGCCGGCGCAGGCGTCTGAGCGGCGATGCGGATTTCGATCAGCGCTGTCTTGTCATCGAGGACGGCGTGCCTGTTCGAGACGGATGGCTCGATGCGGCGACGCGGAAGGAGATTGCGCGCTTCGTCGACGAGGCGCCCTTGCCGGGAACCATCTGGATCCACGATGGTGCACTGGTCTTCATCATGCGGGACCCGTGGACAGGCATCGATGGCCCGGTCGTCCGGGCGCTACTGGAGCGGCAGGGCGGCCTCGCCTCAGCCCTCGAGCGCACGGCCGGCGTGAGCTCGTAAGCGCTGCATTACAGGACATCGGCTCGGCCCGCGGATGCGAGGTCTGGAGGGCATCGGTCATGGCTGCGTGGCACTTGTGACACGACGCCTCGGCGATCGCCACGTTCCTCGGCGTGGCGCGGATGTGATCCGGATACCAGCCAGTCGTGAACGCAAACGAATGCCAGAAGCCGTTGTTGGCCTTGGTGTGGGCGCCACTTCGTAGGTCTTCGTAGGTCTTCTCCCATTGGTCAGAGGCCTGGGCAGAGGACCACTCCTGCAGAACTCTCACGTCAACGGCGGCACGAGGTTCGCGGGGGCACCAGATTTGCGCCCGGTCCTACCAAAACCGTAATGCTTCGATCCTGCTCCCCGCGTGAGAGAAGCGTGCCATCTGCAAATTCCGCCGCAAACCCGCAAGACGGACAGCGCACATGAGGAGGCACACGGGTTGCCCAGTGCAGGGGCATGGTCAGCAGGGGCGTCCTCAATCTCTTCTTGTCGCTGTGTCTCTTGCTGCTGGTGAGCATCGCCCCGGCAGCGGCGGAATCGGTTCGCGTGGCGTGGGACCCGAACCCCGAGCCCGACATCGCCGGCTACGTGCTGGCGTGGGGCGTTTCGGCCGAGACGTACACCGAATCGGTGACGGTCACGGCAGGCACCGCGACGCACGAGATCACCGCCCTGGCGCCGGGCACGTACTACTTCGCCATCCGGGCGTTCAACAGTGCCGGGATGTACAGCGGGTACTCCAACCAGGTCGCTGCCGTCGTGTCCTCGACGACGCTCCCTGCGCTAACGATCGCCGCCGTCAGCCCCGCGCTCGGGCCGGTCGCGGGCGGGACCAGCGTGACAATCAGCGGGACCGGGTTCCAGGCCGGCGCCGTCGTCTCCTTCGGCAGCAACATCGCCACGGTGCTCTCGCAGACCACCACCGGCGTCACCGTGCGCACGCCGGCTGGGCCGGTTGGGGCCGTCGCGGTGAGCGTCGCGAATCCGGATGGCGGCAGCGCCACGGGCGCCTCCGCCTTCACCTACACCTCCGTGAACCCGCCAACGGTGACCAGCGTCTCGCCGACCTCGGGGCCCCCCGCGGGCGGCACGGTGGTGACCATCGTCGGCAGCAATTTCCAGAACGGCGCCATCGTGCGCTTCGGCAGCGTCGCCGCCACCGTGACGAGCACGACGGCGACCCGTCTCATTGCCGTATCGCCCGCCCAGGCCAAGGGCGCGGTGAGCCTCACGGTGCTGAACCTCGATGGCAACGGCGTGACCGTGCCGAAAGCGTTCTCCTATCGCGGAGGTTCGCCCAGCGTGAGAGATGTCACGCCGACCAGCGGCTCGACGTCGGGTGGCACCGACATCATCATCGAAGGGGCAGCCTTCGATCCCGGTGTCAGCGTCGCAGTGGACGGCGTCACGGCAGCGGTCGTGTCCGCCACGTCCACTCGCCTTGTCGTCCGCATGCCCCCGCATGCGCCGAAGACGGTCGGCCTGACGATCACCAACCCGGACGCCCAGCTGGCCTGGGTGCCGTTCGGGTTCACCTACGTCGAGAACGCGCCGTCGATCGCAGCCATCTCGCCCGACGCTGGCCCTGCCGGGGGCGGCAACTCGGTGGTCATCAGCGGTTCCGCGTTTGCGCCAGCCGCCGCAGTGCTCGTCGACGACCAGCCGGTTGCCATCACTGCTCAGAGCAGCACGGCCATCACGTTGACCATGCCGGCCCACGCCATCGGCGCCGTGAGCGTGATGGTGCGCAATCCCGACAGCCAGAGCGCCACCATCGTCAACGGGTACACCTACGAGGATCGCGGTGGCGACACCTTCACCAGGTACTTCGCCGAGGGCGCCGCGGGTGACTTCTTCCAGACGCGCTTCGCGGTGGCCAATCCGCACGACGAGGCGGTGCCGCTGACGGTCACCTTCACCGATACGCTCGGCACGGCCACACCGATGACGCTGAGCGTGCCGGCGCGGGCCCGCGTGACCATCGACGGGAGCAATCGTCCGCCGCTGGCCAGCGAGGCCTTCTCCACAAAGTTCGAGGCGCCGCGGGTGCTCGGCGTCGAACGCACGGTGAGCTGGGCGGCCGGCGGGCCGATCTACGGCGCCCACAGTGAAACCGGCGTGGCCGCGCCACGGACATCGTGGGTGCTGGCCGAAGGCGCCACCATCGGCGGCTTCAACACTTTCTATCTGCTGCAGAACCCGACGACGACCGGCGCCGAGGTCAAGGTGCAGTACCTGCTCTCGACCGGAGAACGCATCGAGAAGATCCACCCCGTGGCGCCGCTGTCGCGGACCAACATCTGGGTGAACAAGGACGATCCGGCCCTGGCGTCGGCCGAGATGTCGGCCACACTGACCTCGATGAACGGCGTCCCGGTGGTGGTCGAGCGATCGATGTATCGCAACAACGGCGACGAGTTGTTCAGCGCGGGGCACAACAGCGCCGCGGTCGATGCGCCGTCGCTGCGCTGGTTCCTGGCCGAGGGCGCGACCGGTGGCACGTTCGACGAATTCGTGCTCATCGCCAACCCCAATGACGCGGCTGCCAACCTGCGTGTCAGCTATCTGCGTGCCGGTCAGGCGCCGCTCGTCAAGTCCTATACGGCGCCGGCACAGAGCCGGCTGACCATCTGGGTGGATCAGGAAGCGCCGGAGCTCGCGGCGGCGGAGGTCTCGATCATGGTCGAGAGCCTGACCGCGACGCCTGTCGTGGTGGAGCGGTCGATGTGGTGGAAGTCGACGCCAACGGGAGAGTGGGTCGAGGCCCACAACAGTCGCGGCGTGACCACGACGGCGGCGCGCTGGTTGGTGGCCGATGGCGAATCCGGTGGGCCAGGCGAGGCCAGCACCTACGTGCTCGTGGCCAATACCGGCAACGCTCCGGCGCCAGTCCGCTTCACGCTGCTGACCGAGGCCGGGACGACGCGGACGGTACAGGACACGGTGACCGCCAACGGCCGCTATTCGCTGGACGTGGCCGGCGCCTTTCCCGAGGCACGCGGCACCCGCTTCAGCGTGCTCGTCGAAGGCGTCAGCGGCACGGCGACCCTTGTCGTCGAGCGTGCCTCGTACTCGAGCACCCCCGGCACCACGTGGGCCTCGGGCACCAACAGCCTCGCCATGCCGCTGCCCTGAGCGGCGCTCGCTCCGGCGAGACGGACGCCTTGCACCATTCCGTCAAGTCCTCCGCCTCGTACTCGCGCCGTGCCTCCTCCTGCTCGTGCAAGCAGGGTAGGCGGTCGCCGGTAACGCACGGCTCACCTGGGATCCGAACGTCGATACCGAGACCGCGGGATACGGGGGTAGGTCGCGGTGGTCGTCAGCCCTCGCGGTGATCCGATGACGGAGGGCCATCAGTACCGCAGGATGGCCGCGAGGCCACTCTCCGAGGGCATGCGTTCCTTCGGAGCGACCACGACGTCACCGCCTGTGCGAAGCACGGCTTCGGCGAGATCGTCCAGCATGTCGCCGACCTCCGGATCGTCCAACGGGAGGTCCACGATGCCGCCCGTTGCGGCGTCGATGCGCCCAGCTCTCACGCGGTCGGCTTCCACGATGAGATGCGACACCCGTCCCTCAAACGCCGCGCGGGCAGCCTCCGCGAGGTCCGAGGTCGCCCTCTGGTAAGCCACACTCGTGGTGAACGCCTCAGACAACTCTGCCAACCGTTGGAGGTACTGAGGCTCGACGGCCCGCCACGACGCGTCCCTCAACTGTTCCGCTGACATCGACTCGGGGTTGCCCTCGACGCCAGGCTCGAGCAACGCGGCGTTCTGGGTCAGTGACCGAAAGACCGGCTGATGTTCCGGCAGCGCCGCGAGCACCAGTGGCAGCCCCGACGGCTTGGAGAACTGCGCGATTATTGCCCTGTCCACGGCTCGGAAGTACCGCTCGGTGTCTTTGTCCACCACGTCCTTCCGTGATCCATGCCCGTGGAACATCGGCCCTGCCCCGCCGGTGCCGCTGCCATACGATGCGACCGTCTGATGCGGCTCCGACCGTTGATCACCGAGCGCCGCCTCGATGTCGGCAGGGATAGTTCCCGGATCGAGTTCGTCGAGCGCGTCTCGATTCCCCTCGAACACCCGGGCCGAGTGTCGTGTCACACAGAGCACTTGATAGCGATCGCCCGATTGCACTACCCGCAGGAGCGGCTTCACATGGGCGGCCCGCGAACCTCAGCGCCGCAAGGCGAGCGACAGCACCGCCGAGCCGAGCACCGCGCTGACCACCGAGCCGGCGAGTGTGCCGATCTTGCCGGCGGCCTCGTCGGCCGCGAAGTCGGCAACGGGAAACGCCAGCGAGTTGAGGAACAACGCCATCGTGAAACCAATTCCGGCCAGGCACGCCCCTCCGGCGAGCATGCCCCACGTCACGCCGTCTGGCAGACTGGTTATCCCGAGGCGGACGGCGAGCACGCAGCAGAGCACGATGCCGACGGGCTTGCCGAGCACGAGTCCCGCGGCGACGGCCATGGCCACCGGCTCGCCCAGACCCGACGGGCTCACGGCCACGCCGGCATTGGCCAGGGCGAAGACTGGCATGACGGCGAAGGCCACCCAGGGGTGCAGTGCGTCTTCCAGGCGCTGCAACGGCGACACGGCTTCACGCGCGACCAACTGCATTCGTGCCACCTCAGCTGGCGCCGAATGCGGCGCGGCCTTGTCACGATTGGCACCTTGCCATGCCGCCCCGAGCACCTGCGCGAACGTCTGCCGGCCAATCCACGCGTGAGCCGGGGTGAGCAGGCCGAGGATGACGCCAGCCACCGTGGGGTGCACACCAGACTGCAAGAAGCTCAGCCAGATGAAGACTCCGATGAAGACGTAGACGCCCACCGAGCGCACGCCGATGCGGTGGAACACGTAGACGACACCGAAGCCACCCGCGGCCCATCCGAGCCAGCCCCACGCGAGCCCATCGGTAAACACCAACCCAATGATGAGGACCGCGACGATGTCGTCGACAATCGCCAGGGATAGCAGGAGGATCTTCAGCCCCAACGGCACGCGCGTGCCGAACAGGGCCAGAAATCCGACCACGAAGGCGATGTCGGTGGCCATCGGAATCGCCCACCCGCGCTGTCCCGGTTCTCCCCACTGCAGCGCCAAGTAAATGGCCGCCGGCGCCACCACGCCGCCCAAGGCCGCGAAGACGGGCAGCAAGGCCTTCCTTCGATCGCGAAGTTCTCCGTGAACCATCTCGCGCTTCACTTCCAGCCCCACGACGAAGAAGAAGATGGTCATCAACCCGTCGTTGACGATCAAGTGGCCGACGTCTCCGGCCAGCGTGAAGGCTCCGAGCGACACGGAGACCGGGACCGTCCAGAGGCCGGCAAACCACGCGGCCAATGGGGAATTGGCCAGCACGAGAGCCACCGCCGTGCACGCGAGCAGGACGCCGCCGCCGGCGGCCTCGATGTGCAGGAAGCGAGTCACCGGCGCCAGCCACCGATCGACGGGCGCAATCGGCAAGGTCGGCGTCGGCCCGGTTTCTGAAGGGCTAATCATGACTGGGTCACCTGCTCACGCCTGTTGCCGCACGGTCGCTGGCGTGTCCGGTTGGGTGAGATTTCTAGCCGTGTTGATCAGGCCCAGATGGGAGAACGCCTGGGGGAAGTTTCCGAGGTGACGCTGCGCGACGGGATCGTACTCCTCGGCGAGCAGGCCGACATCGTTTCGGATGGACAACAGATGCTCGAAGGTGCGCCGGGCGTCGGCGCGCCGGCCCATGAGGGCATAGTTGTCGGCCAACCAGAACGTGCAGAGCAGGAACGCGCCCTCGCCAGTCGGCAAGCCATCGATGCCGCTCTCGCTCCGGTAGCGGTCCACCAGCCCGCCACGCACGAGGTCCCGCTCGACCGCCGCAACCGTGCCGACGATGCGGGGATCGGTCGCGGGCAGGAATCCAACCTCGGCCATCATCAGCAGCGCGGCGTCCACGGTTGTACCGCCGTAGTACTGCACGAAGGTGTTACGGCCGCGGTTGAACCCCAGATCGCAGATCTCCCGGTGCAGCTGATGCCCGAGCTGCCGCCACCGATCGGCCGGCCCGTCGAGCCCAAAGCGCTCGACGTCCTTGACCGCCCGATCGAACGCCACCCACGCCATCAGCTTCGAATGGGTGAAGTGTCGTTTCGGCCCGCGCACTTCCCAGATGCCTTCATCCGGCTCCGGCCAGACGTCTTCGAGCCGGGCGATCAGTTCGCGTTCGATGCGCCACTCACTCGCGTCCTCGTTCAGCCCGAAATGACGACCCAGATGAAGGCAGTCCAGCACCTCACCGAACATGTCGAGTTGGAACTGATCGTGGGCTGCGTTGCCGATACGCACGGGCGATGAATGCTCGTACCCGGGAAGCCACGGGAGCGTCAGCTCTGGCAGCCGCCGCTCGCCCGACAGGCCGTACATGATGCGCAGTTCCGAGCCCCGGCCGGCCACCGCTCGCAGCAGCCACTGCCGCCACGCGTTGGCCTCCTCGATGTAGCCGCACTGCATCAGCGCCGTGAGTGTGAACGTGGCATCGCGGAGCCAGCAGTAGCGGTAGTCCCAGTTCCGCTGCCCTCCGATGTGTTCCGGCAATGACGTCGTGGGTGCCGCCACCATCCCCCCGGTGGGTGCGTAGGTGAGAGCCTTGAGCGTGATGAGCGACCGGATGACGGCATCGCGCCATTCTCCGACGTACGTGCATCTGGCCGACCAGGCGCGCCACCAGTCGGCCGTGGTCTCGATCACGTGCACGGCGTCGATCGCGGGCGGTGCTGAGTCGTGGGATCGGTGCCAGGTCAGCACGAACGGCACCTGTTCGCCTTCCGATACGTCGAATTCGCCGTACGTCGTCCAGCCCTGGCCGTCCAAGGGGACGGGAGTACGAAGGTGGAGCGTGTCTGGACCGCCGACCGCGGACACACCACCGGGCTCCTGCCGGACCCATGGTGTGATGCTGCCGTAGTCGAACCGAATCGCCAGTTCGATGCGCATCCGGACCGTGCCGCGTCGACCTTGCACGAGCCGGACGACATCCGGAGCGTCGGTGCGGATCGGCATGCAGTCGATGAGCGTGACCGAGCCCGAATCGGTCTCGAAGGTTGTCTCGAGCACCAGCGTCTCATTCCGGTAGGCACGCGTGACCTGGCGAACGGGTTCCGTCGGAGCGATGCGCCACCGCCCGTGGTCGGGCGTACCGAGCAGCGCTGCAAAGCAGGCCCCGGAGTCGAATCGCGGAAAGCACAGCCAGTCGATTGAGCCATCGCGGCCCACGAGACCGGCGGTCTGGCAATCCCCGATCAGCGCGTAGTCTTCGATCTTCGACGCCATGATGACTCTGCAGTCGGCTGTGCGCCTACGACGAGCGCAACCGTCCCAGCGTGCTTTCGATCGCCCGCGCAAGCTTGGCTGCCGCACCGTCCATTGCCGCCTCCACCGTAGCAGCCTGGTGCGAGACGGCCGTCGGCTGCCGGCCTTCGAGTCGGGCTTCCATCAGGCAGCGCTTGTCTTCACCGCCGCCCTTCCCGCCGTTCTCGTCGCTGAGGTGGACCTCCACTCGTGTGACGTGGTCCACGAATCGCCCCAGGGCGCCGACGACGACGGCTTCCACCTGGGCGGACAATGCCTCGCTGCCGTGGATGTTGCGGTCGGTATTGATCTGAACGTGCATCTGTTCAACTTCCTGCCTTCTCTGTGTGGTTTGCCACGAACATGTGTCCTGTGTTCGAGCGATTCGCCTTTGGGCACGACGGGCGACCGGGTCCAGACGAGGCCCCCGCAGGAGTCGTTCGGGAGGGTCGCGCAACGCCAGCGTGGACTGGCGGCAGGTCACGCCTTGCCAGATCGCCTATCGGTGCTGCGGAAGGCTGCATCGCGCGCGTTGAGCGCCGGCTGCCATGTAAGGACGACAGGTGGGATCCTGTCGAGGGCGAACGAAGGAACAGCGGACGGATGATCCGACGAGTGAGCCTGCAACTCGCAACCTCCTGGTCTCACGACGACCACGGAGATGGCGGCCCGACCATCCAGTTACCTGCAGCGGCTTTCCGCTGCACCCTTCGCTTTCGCGCTGAGGTCAGTATATCGAGTTGTGGTCCGCGCCTGAAATGATTGTCGCGCGCTAGAGACTTTCCAAGCAGCGGCAGCTGATGGCCGTCGATGCCAGAATCGAGCAGCTGCGGGCGTTCCGCGAGGCGCTTGCCACCGATCTCACCGCGTGGCAGGCCAGCCAGCGCACGGTGACGTGTGATGGGCTGTGCGGCATTGCATCCTTCCTCATCCTGCACGTCCGGCACCCCAGGCGACGCGGGACCGGATGCCGTCTTCGGCTTCGTAAAACGGATGGTGGCGCGGTGATATCCTGCCACGCCATGACCTCATCCCTGTTGATCGCCCTCGGTGCGCTCGCCGTGACGACCTTCGTCGTGCAAGCGCAGGTCCCCGCGGCGGAAGTGCAGATTGCCGGTGCCGTCCAGGCGGCGCCCCCCGACCAGCAAGCCACCGCCACGGTGATCGGCCTCGATGCCCAGAGCAAGCCCGTCACGCTCCGCAAGGGCACCGGCGTGCTGGTGTGCCTCGCTGACGATCCGCGCGTGGACAAGTTCAACGTCGCCTGCTATCACAAGGATCTTGAACCCTTCATGGCGCGCGGTCGTGAGCTCGCCGCGCTCGGCACCAAGGGCCGCGGTCCCGAGGATCTGCGCTGGAACGAAATCAAGAACGGCACACTGGTCATGCCCAAGGAACCCCGCCTGACGACGATCGTCCAGGGCACCGCCTTCGATGCGGCAACCGGCACGGTCGCCGACAGTTACACCCGATGGGTGATCTACACGCCGGGCGCGACGCCGGAGTCGACAGGCCT
>JACDAO010000573.1 GCA_013695405.1 Acidobacteriota bacterium
AGTCCGGACAGCGCGCGCAACGCGTGACCGTCGGGCAGGCGTACGGGCACCAGGGCGGGGAAGATTCGCGGCGTCAACGGCACCCCGAGTGCCTGCACCACGCCGTGGCCGGCGCCGTCCGACCCGGTCCGGGGCACGCTGCGTCCGCCGGTCGCGACCACCACCGTATCGGCGCGCCACGGCCCGATCACGGTCTGCACCAGGAAGCCGTCCGCGTCTCGCGCGATCGCCGTCACGCGAGCGGGGTAGACCAGCTCTGCTCCCGACGTGGTGGCACTCTCGACGAGGACCCGCAGGACGTCGTCGGCGCGATCGGTCACGGGGAACAGCTTGCCGGTGGCCTCGCGCTTGAGGTCGACCCCGCCCGACGCGAAGAAGGCGATCGTGTCCTGGACGTCGAACGCCCGCAGCACCCGGCGGATCGCTGGCGTGGTCGACCCCGAGAAATCGTCCGCCGCGACCTCGTGGTGGGTCACGTTGCAGCGCCCGCCGCCGGCGATCCGGATCTTGGCGCCGAGCCGGGTGGCACCGTCGAGCGCGACCACCCGCCGTCCGCCCGCCACGCGGGCCGCGTGAATAGCCGCCATCAGCCCGGCCGCGCCCGCACCAACCACGATCACGGCCGCTTTTTGCATCCTTACCAAAGATTTTGACAGAAGCCGAGCCTGAGACACCTCAGGACACCTCACCGCCACGAAAAACGGGCAAGACACGGCAGCTTCCACGGCCGTGAGATGCCGTGGTGTGGCTCGGCGTGTCACCACGAATGTCGCCACGAGTGCGGAGACGACCGGATGCCAGCCATGATGCGGCCCATCAGCCCTTCTGACCGTTCACCTGAACCTGCCGCAGGCGCTTAGATTAGCGCGCTGCGGACGATGCACGGCACGGCGTGGTGCACCTCGACGCAGGTGCTCACATCGAGCGCCACCGACGCCATGTGCTGGTCTGGAAGGCGACCAGCCGCGAGATGAATCCGCGACCACCCGCCACGGATGCACCACGACGTCGCCAACGCGGCGGCCGGCGCGCTACAGCGGCCCGGCGCGAAGGGATCGGGTTACGTCGAAGGGGTGACCATCAGCCGCGAGCAGCTGCAGGGCCAGCCGCTCCGGGCGGGGTGGCGTACGCGGTCCGGCTGCTACGCCTGCTTCTTCCAGCGGAAGGCGGAATGGCCCTACTGCGCCCAGTCCCTCTATTCGGCGCGTGGTTTGAGGGCGATTTTTGACGCAAAAGAAGCCGGGCGACGGAACAGACCGTCGCCCGGCTGTCAAGCTGGATGTTGCTGTGAGGTTATTCGCTGCGGCGGCGTCGAAGCTTGCGTCCGACGACTGCCGCGAGGCCTGTACCGAGCAGGATCATCGTCGCCGGTTCGGGCACGGTTTGAAGCTGACCGCGAATCTCGCCGCCAGGGAATGCATTAGTGTGGATGTTGAAATAGGTCAGCCCGCCCTGTAAGCCGTTGAGGAAGACCACTCGCGCATTAGCCAGCCCGCCCTGGGCGGTGATAAACGCGGGGTTATATGTAGAAGCAACAGTCAGGTCAAAAGTGTTCAGGAAGGTGCCGGATGTGACGCCAAGTGGGAAGCCCGGGAATGACGGGACAGCCGTGGTGACCCCGGCGTTTGCTCCGGGCAGTGTGCAGCAGTGGATGTGTGAAGCGGTCGTGCCGCTAGGTGCGCCGGCAGCCGTGGTGGAGAGCAAGCCGCTGAAGTTAGCACTGACGATCATCGTATTGCCAACAGTGTCTACGGTGACTACGGCGTTGCCAGTACCGGGGGAACCGACCGGCGGCACCTCGCTTGCGCCGGACAGCGTCGTGGCCAACACTATAGTGGCGGCCTTGACCGGCACCGATAAAGCTGTAAGGGCGATTGCCGCAGCAAATGCAAAGAGAGCTTTCCTCATAAAACACAAATCCTTTCTGTGGGACTCGGGACAGTAGGGAAGCCAGCTAAACGTGATAAGCCCCGCGGCGGGAGTGAACGCCGCCTCCCGCCTCCGTGATGCGAATGACAGCGCCTTCAGCCGAGCGGATTGCGCACAGTACACCAGCCATCGACAACGCGATTCTCTTCACTATTGACACTCTCCTGCGAGAGATGAACCCAACTGTGTGTGACGGTTGCGATCAAGCAAGCCACGGGCCATTCTGAGGGCCTCCTAGGCGTTTCACAAGGGAAAATGTCAAAGCAATAAGTCTGCACCGCTCGCGACTTTTGTCAGCACCGACGCCGAGTCGCACAGATTCAACTTGTCGAGTGCGGCTGACGTCCGACATCGGCGCTACCCCTCCCGCGCGGTCATCGACGATCTCTCGACGTGGCGGTTCCTAAAGAAGACGCCGAGTCAGCCCCGTCCTCGCCTGCTCACCTGGTGGCCATGGATACCGGCATTCATGACCACGCTGCTATCGGGCGGATTTGCAGCTTCGTGCGGCTTCGGTGTGTCCGTCACGCGATCTCCCAGCCTTGTCGAGATGCAACACGGTCGCCCAGCTGCTCGTGGACCTTGGCGCGGCGTGTGCGGCTTACCAGGCCGAGACGCTGGTCAACCTGCCGTGGCAGGGACCGGTCGCTGAGCGGTCCGTCCGGGATGCCGACCGTCGACCTGCGAGGTCGACGGCTACGAAGTTTCGTATCCTCTGTGGACAGGTTCGAGAGGATGCGCATGTCGAACACGCCCGACGCCACATCGACGGCGGCAATCTGGTACGCCTGCGGGGCGTGCGCGGGACAGGGCGTCTGGCACCCGGACCGGCAGGACGTCGTGTGCGTCTCGTGCGGTGCGGCGATCGTGCTCCCGCCACCGCCACCGGGCACCGTGCACACCTTCGACCTCGTGGCGCACCTGCGCGATGCGCCCGAGAACCGCCGCACGTGGACACCGCAGTTGGTGCAGCTCCCCTGCCCGATGTGCGGAGCTGCTGTCGACTTCGCGCCCGCGGTCTGGGGCACGGGGTGTCTCGCGTGCGGCACGCCGCTGCTTCGTCCCCTGCAGGAGGGCGATGCGCCGCTGGCGCCGAACGGCGTCGTGCCCTTTAGCGTGAGCGAGGCCGACGCCGGCGATCGGCTCCGCGCGTGGTCCACCGACCCCGCGGGCGGACGCATCGGACGCGCTCGGATGGAGATCGTGTCCCTCCAGCGTACCTACCTGCCGTACTGGCGCTTTTCCGCGCACGTGCATTGTCCGTTCCGTGGCGTGTACCAACGCACCGACCGCGATGGGAATACGGTGGACGTCGCGTATGACGGCGCGATCGACGAGGAGTACGGCGACACCGCAAGGGGCGCTACCAGCCTCTCGGAGCACCTCTGGGAGCTCGAGCCGATGCCGGTCGGCGAGGCCGTGCCGTTCGACAGGCGCTATCTCGCCGGCGCCACGGTGGAGCACTACGCGGTCGGGCTGTGGGACGCCTGGGACGACGTACACGCGCGCATCGACGCGAAGATCAACAGGACGATGCGAAAGGCGGGCGACGGGTCAATGCCTGACGATGTGTGGCCCACATGGTCTCGACAGGCGGGGTGCCTGATCCTCGTCCCGCTCTACGTGGCAGCCTACCGGGTTCGCGGCCAACCATGGCAGGCGGTCGTGCATGGCACGACCGCCAAGGTTGCGGGTACGGCCCCGAGGAACGAGGCCGACCGCCCAGCACCTCGACGCAGGCGTCGCGGCTTACCG
>JACDAO010000580.1 GCA_013695405.1 Acidobacteriota bacterium
GGTCGAGGAAGCGGGTGATGGCGCTGATCCGATTCTCGGTCACGGTGAGGACGAGGATGCCGGTCGGACATGCTGCTGCGCCGTCAAGATCCGCGAGATAGCAGCCGTACGCGGGCTGTGTGTTCGCCCCGGTCGGCACCAGTCGGGAGCGTCGCCCCGCGCGCCAGTCGGCGCTGACGCGCAGGAATGCGGCGATCGCTTCAGGACCGTGGTACTCGTGCGGCGCCGGCGGCATGGCCAGCCATGCGTCGTCGGTGAGCAGGTCGACTACGCCATCGATGTCGTCGGCGGTGAACGCTTGCATGAAGCGCCGTGCCAGCTCCCGCTCCTGAGCCGAGCCGCGTCCTCGAGCCGCCCGGCTAGCGGACGTGCGGGACTGGTCGGGCCGGTCGAGGGATGCGCGGGCGCGTTGCAGTGCGCCCTTGACCGCGGTCGCGGTCGTCTCCAGCATGGCCGCGACCTCAGCGGTCGAGAAGCCGAGCACATCACACAAGAGGACGGCGGCGGTCTGTCGCGGCGGCAACCGCTGCAGGGCCGCGATGAACGCCAACTCGACCATCTCGCGGGCCAAGTACCGCTCCGCCGGACCTGGCGCCTCGTCCGCGGCCCTATCCAGCCAGCTGTCTGGATAGGGCTGCAGCCAGGTGACCTCGTCCCGGCGGGACGGTGCCGGCGCATCGAAAGGAGGGATGGGCTCGGCCGGTCTGCGTCGCCTGGTGTCGCGGATCGCGTTGAGGCAACGATTGGTGGCGATGCGGTACAGCCAGACGCGAAGCGATGACCGACCGGCGAAGCCGTCCAGTCCGCCCCAGGCCGCAATCAGCGTCTCCTGCAGCAGGTCCTCGGCGTCGACCATCGACCCGAGCATCCGGTAGCAGTGCAGGTGCAATTCACGAAGGTGCGGGGAGGTGAGCTCGCGAAACGCCTGTTCGTCTCCATTTTGCGCCCGGTCCAGCGCGGATCTGGTCACCGATGAATCGTCCCATGCGCGGGCCGGCTGATTCGGACAACCCATTGGGCAGCGTTCCGTTCGTCGCCGCGGCGGTGTCTAAACAACCATCACCGACTCCGCACGAAGGGACCTTCATGAACGAGCAGAGCACAGCAGCGATGGACGTCGCGCTGGCGTACCACCGGGCTTGGACGAGCCACGACTTCGACCGGGCCATGACCTACATCGCCGAGGACATCGTCTGCCAGGCGCCGGCCGGACGACTCGCGGGCGCCGACGCGTTCCGGGGCTTCATGGGGCCGTTCGCGCAGATGCTCACGAGATCGAACTTGGTCGCCGCGTTCGGAGACGACGAGAAGGCCGTGCTGATGTATGACACAGACACCGTTCCGGTTCAGGATGCTCCCGGAGCGGAATGCCTCACCGTCGCAGGCGGCAAGATCACCCACATGCGGATCATCTTTGACCGCCTGCCGTTCGAAGCCGCACGCAGAGCCGCCTCAACCGGGGAGGCGGCCGGTGGCGAGTGACGTGTCCGAGCGGCGCGCGCGACGCCGCACCGCACAGCAGCTGTTCGACGAGCTGGCCATCGACTGCCTGCACCTGCCAAGGGCAGTCGCGCCGCCATGTTCGGCAGCGACGGCCTTCGCGTCGGCGTCAAGTTCTTTGCCTTCGTCGGCCGAGACGGTCAGCTGATCGAAGGTGCCCGTGGCGCAAGCCGACGGCCTCGTGGCAGCGGGTCTGGCCACCCGCGTACAGGGAGGACGCGCCACCATGCGCGAGTGGATCGGCATACCAAGCCCCGATCAAGGCTGCACTGACCAGTGGCGAGACCTGATCAGCGAAGCGTACCGCTACAGCGCGTCGCTGACACCCTCGCCCGACAGAACGGTGACCAAGCCCTGACCGTGAGGGATCCGCGCGTGGGACCGAGTGATCTTGTACGGCTACCGGGGCGAGACGGTGCCGCGACCGTTTGGGCCTACGGAACGTCCGCACATGTCGATGACAGGTCACTCCCCGGTCTGACCGTCAATCCTCTCTCGGATGATGTCCGCGTGGCCATTGTGGCGGGCGTATTCCCCGACGAGCTTATCCAGGTTCCAGCGGACACTGCGCTTGTTCACCTTGCTCAGGGTGCCGAGATCAGAGCACCCCGCGAGAGCCGCGTCG
>JACDAO010000617.1 GCA_013695405.1 Acidobacteriota bacterium
GTCATGCCTCGCGGTGGCCCGCGCGCGGGGGGCACGTGTCCGGCGGTCTCCGCCGCGACAGGCGTCAGGCGTCAGGCGTCAGGCGTCAGGCGTCGGGTCGCGGGAGGCGGGAGGCGGGAGGCGGAAACGCCGGCGACCCGTCTCGGGATCCCCGGCGTTCGTTCGATTCGGAAGGGAGAGGCACTGCCGGCGCCCAGCCCAGGAGGCCGTTCCGTCAGGCGCAGCCGCTGGTGGTGCCGCAGTTGGCGCACTTGTAGCACGCGCCGCTGCGCACCATGATCGAGCCGCAGGTGGTGCAGGGCGGCGCGTCTTCCTGGTTCTGAATGGCCGCGAACGACGCGACGGCGCGGGCCGCGGCGGCGTCGGCGACCGCCTGGGTCGCTGCACTCGCCGGTGGCGGCGCGCTGGCCGACACGCCAGGCGCGGTCGGGTCGGGCATGTTGACGCCGGCCCGGAAGCGCGCTTCCGGCGACAGGAACTTGGTCGCCATCCAGCGGAACACGTAGTCGACAATCGACTTGGCGAAGCGTATCTCCGCGTTGCGGGTCATCCCCGACGGCTCGAAGCGGGCGTGGCTGAACTTGTCGACCAGCACCTGCAGCGGCACGCCGTACTGCAACGCGTAGGAGATCGCCTGCGCAAACGCGTCGGCAAAGCCCGAGATGGTCGAACCCTCCTTGGCCATCACCAGGAAGATCTCGCCCGGGGTGCCGTCCTCGAACAGCCCGACGGTGATGTAGCCCTCGTGGCCGGCGATGTCGAACTTGTGGGTGATCGACTGGCGTTCATCCGGCAGCTTGTGACGAACCGGCTGTGGCGCCAGCACCTCGAGCGCTTCCCGGACGACCTTGTCGCGCGATGTGTTCAGCGGCTGGGTCCGCTTGCTGCCGTCGCGGTAGATTGACACCGCCTTGGCGCCGAGCCGCCACGACTGGATGTAGGCCTCCTGGATCTCCTCGACCGTGGCGTCCTTGGGGACGTTGACGGTCTTGCTGATTGCCCCGGAGATGAATGGCTGGGTGGCGCCCATCATCTTGATGTGACCCATGTAGTGGATCGAGCGCGTGCCCTTGAGCGCCTTGAAGGCGCAGTCGAACACCGGCAGGTGCCTGGCCTCGAGGTGCGGCGCGCCCTCGATCGTCTCGTGCTCGTCGATGTAGGCAATGACCTCCTTGACCTGCGCGGCCGAGTAGCCGAGCTTCTCGAGGGCCATCGGCACGGTGCCGTTGACGATCTTCATCAGGCCGCCGCCGACCAGCTTCTTGTACTTGACCAGCGCGATGTCCGGCTCGACCCCGGTGGTGTCGCAATCCATCATGAAGCCGATCGTGCCGGTCGGTGCCAGCACCGTCGCCTGGGCGTTCCGGTAGCCATGCTGCTCGCCGGTCTCGATCGCATCGTCCCAGGCCGCGCCGGCGCCGTCGTGCAGATCCTGCGGCACGTTCCCGCGATCGATGCCCTTGATCGCGGTGCGGTGCTTGCGCATCACCCGCAGGAACGGCTCGCGATTCTTCTCGTAGCCCTCGAACGGGCCGCCGTGGTCGCGGGCAATCCGCGCCGACTGGGCGTAGGCCTCGCCGGTCATCACCGCCGTGATCGCCGCGGCCATGTCCCGGCCGGCGTCGCTGTCGTACGGCAGGCCGCGCGACATCAGCAGCGCGCCGAGGTTGGCATAGCCGAGCCCGAGCGGCCGGTAGGCCAGGCTGTTGCGCTCGATCGCCTTGGTCGGGTAGCTGGCGTTGTCGACGATGATTTCCTGTGCGGTGATCATCGTGCGGCAGGCGGCGCGGAAACCGGCGACATCGAACTCGCCGCGGTCGTCGACGAACTTCATCAGGTTGATCGACGACAGGTTGCACGCCGAGTCGTCGAGGAACATGTACTCCGAGCACGGGTTGCTGGCGTTGATGCGGGCCGTGTTCGGGCAGGTGTGCCAGTCGTTGACAGTGGTGTCGAACTGCATCCCGGGGTCACCGCAGATGTGCGTGGCCTCGGCAATCTGGTGCATCAGCTCGCGCGCCTTGTAGGTGTCCATCGGCGCGCCGTCGCGGATCGCGCGGGTGGTGAACTCCTTGTCGTCGAGCACCGCGCGCATGAACTCGTCGGTCGCCCGGACGCTGTTGTTGCTGTTCTGGAAGAACACCGAGGCATAGGCCGGACCGGTGAACGAGCCGTCGTAGCCGGCGTCGATCAGCGCCCACGCCTTCTTCTCTTCCTCGACCTTGCAGTTGATGAAGTCGACGATGTCGGGGTGCTCGGTGTTGAGGATCACCATCTTCGCGGCGCGTCGGGTCTTGCCGCCAGACTTGATCACGCCCGCGAAGGCGTCGAAGCCCTTCATGAACGACACCGGGCCCGAGGCGGTGCCGCCGCCCGCGAGCAGCTCGCGCGACGAGCGGATCGACGACAGGTTGGAGCCAGTGCCCGAGCCGTACTTGAACAGCATGCCCTCAGTCTTGGCCAGGGTCAGGATCGACTCCATCGTGTCCTGCACGGCGTTGATGAAGCACGCCGAGCACTGCGGCTGCGGCTCGATCCCGCAGTTGAACCAGACCGGACTGTTGAACGCTGCCTTCTGGAACACCAGCAGGTGCTTGAGGTCGTCGCTGAACGCCTGCAGGTCGTCCTCGCTGGCGAAGTACCCGTCGGCACGCGCCCATGCGGTGATGGTGTCGACCACGCGGCCGATCAGCTGCCGGACGCTGCGCTCGCGTTCGGGCGTGCCGACGGTGCCGCGGAAGTATTTGGACACCACGATGTTGGTCGCCTGCTGCGACCACGCCTTGGGGATCTCCACGTCGCGCTGCTCGAACACGACGGCGCCCTTCTCGTTGCCGATGACGGCCGCTCGGGTCTCCCACTCCACGACATCGAACGGGTCTATGGCGTCCTGCGTGAAGTGCCTGGGAAACTCCAGGCCGCTCACGGCTGCCACGTCAGCGGTGCCAGTCGACGGACCAAGAATCTCGACCGACGGCGCAGTACCTCGCTGCATTTCCTGCCTCCTCATGCCGGTCGCGAACCATCCTCCGGGATCGGCGCACGGCGAGCTCTCGCGAATACGTGTCTGTGACCCGACGCGTCGACCCGCCAACCGATCGGATGGCTGCGCCTGACCCGCACGGCGGGCGGTGCCTGGGCACCGGGAGGCTCAGCGTGACCAACTGGGAGGCGTGATCCCTCCGTCAACCAACCCACTTGCACCTGCACTGGGCATCTGCACTGGGCCGGCGGCTCCGAGAAGCTGGGTGCCCTCGGGTGGAGCGGACTTCGGCGCTTCGGAGAGCAACTATGCGCCCGGTTCAGGAGCTTGTCAACGGCTAATCCACTATATCTTGGTGTCTTCTGCGAGGGACACACAAGATGCAGTCAACTGCCCGAATTGCCCGCAACAGGCGTCAGGGTCACGACTTACCGCCAGCGTCGCATGCCCGTCAGCGCATCCCTCGTTCACGTTGGTCATGCTCAGCCCGCGATCACGCGGGTATTGGAGTGAACAGCTACAGACGCAGCAATTGCCAAGGGCACTCGGCTCCCACCGTCACCGAATCAGCACCGGTCCGCGGCGCCGGACGCTGCAAATCGCAGGCATCGTTCGTGGCATCCGCTTTGCTATTACGGCGAGTACCCCCCGCTCCTCCAAGGAGCATACTCCTCCTGACGACCCGCAGTCCTCGTGCGGGAGACCGGATGCACCCGGTTTCCCGCGCCCACCTTCCTTCCCCTCCACTGCTGCAGTCGGCGCTATCGACCCAGTCCCTTCGCCAGCGCCTCGGCCTTGTCGGCCAAGTACGTCGCGAAGACGAAGTTGCGTTCGAGTAATGCCTGCTCGGCCTGCCCGACGAAGCGCCGAGCCGTGTCGTGTTGCTGACGCGCCTCCTGGCTGAGGCTCGCAATAGTGACCCGCGACAGCAGGGCACGGGCCCGTGCCAGCACCTCCCGGGTGCGGCGCTCGGCCTGCGACTCGTCGGCCGACTGCATTGTCCGCAAC
>JACDAO010000667.1 GCA_013695405.1 Acidobacteriota bacterium
GACCGGGTAGACCGCCTGGGTGATGCCCACCGGCGGCGCCACCTGCCGGGCCAGGTTGATGGTGGCCGGGTTGTGCAGCAGTTCGCGGGTCAGCGTGACGATCGGGGCCGGCATGGTCGCGCTGAAGAACAGCGTCTGGCGTTTGGTGGGGATGTGCCTGAGCACCCGCTTGATGTCCGGCAGGAACCCCATGTCGAGCATCCGATTGGCCTCGTCCAGCACCAGGAACTCGAGCCCGGACAGCCGCGCGTAGGACGAGCGGAAGTGATCGAGCAGACGTCCGGGCGTGGCCACCAGGACGTCGACGCCGCTGCGGAAGGCGTGCTCCTGCGGCCCCATGCCGACCCCGCCGAACACTGCCGCACCGCTGATCGGGGTATGCACCGACAGGTCGTTGAGATCCTCCAGGATCTGGGCGGCGAGTTCGCGCGTCGGCGTCAGGACCAGCGCCCGCGTCGTGCCGCGCGGCATGTCGAGCAGCTTGTGGAGGATGGGCAGCAGGAACGCCGCCGTCTTGCCGCTCCCGGTGGCGGCGCACGCCAGCACGTCGCGACCCTCGAGGGCGGGCGGAATGGCGTCGGACTGAATCGGCGTGGGCCGGGTGAACCCGAGTTCCTTGAGGCCGCGGGTGAGACTGGGATGAAGAGCCAGCTGTGAAAAAGGCACCCTATAGTGTAGCCGTGCGCGTGCTCCGCGACTTCTCGTCGCTCGCCAGTCCCCGGGTGATCGGCGTGGTCGGGACCCTGATTGCCCTCACCGGCTTGATCCTGCTGGCCATGGGACGGGTGCCGATCTGCCGCTGCGGGTACGTCTCGCTGTGGCACGGACAGGTGCTGAGTGCCGGCAACTCGCAGCACCTGACCGACTGGTACACGTTCTCCCACGTGATTCACGGCTTTGCCTTCTACGGCCTGCTCCACCTGGTGGCCGGCCGGCTGCCGCGCGGGTTGCGCCTGGTGCTCGCGGTGATCCTGGAGGGCAGCTGGGAAGTTGCCGAAAACACCGAGGCCATCATCAATCGCTACCGCGAGGCGACGATCGCGCTCGATTACTACGGCGACAGCGTCCTCAACTCGATCAGCGACCTGCTGGCGATGGTCGGCGGGTTCGCCGTGGCGGCGCGGCTGCCGACCTGGATGGTGGTGGTCACGGCACTGGCGATGGAAGTAGCGGTCGGCGTGCTGATCCGCGACAACCTCACGCTGAACGTGATCATGCTGCTGTATCCGCTGGACGTGATTCGTCAGTGGCAGCTCGGCGTGTGATCGACCGTTCGTAGCGGCTCCCGAACGGCTGCGCGGTCACCCCGTGCAGGACGATGCTGGCGGCAATCACGGTGACGACCACGCTGATCGCGTCGTGGGCCGGCCCGCCGGACAAGCCATGCGTCATCGCGTAGCTGAGGTAGTAGAGACTGCCGATGCCGCGAATGCCGAACCAGGCCAGCATCCAGCGGTGCGGACGGCTCAAGCCGCTGCCCAGCAGCGCCGCCGACACGGCCACCGGGCGAATCACCAGGAACAGCAGGACGGCAATCAGCGCCCCTGCCAGGCTGGCAAACGGCACCAGCAGCACCCCGACCAGCACCACCAGCACCACCTCGAGCAGGCGCTCCAGGGTATCGCCGAAGATCAGGGTCTCGTTCACGAGCATCCCCGCCGCGACCGACGGTTGGCCGAGGTCGGACTCGTTGGGTTGACCGGGCACCAGGTTCTCCGCGGGCGGGTGGTCGCCTGACGCGGAGCGCTCTGCTTCGGGGTGCGGGGCGGCGCGCACCGTCCGCCGCTCGGCGTGGCGCATCCCGACACCTGCGGCGAATACCGCCAGGAAACCCCAGCTGTGCATCGCCTCGGCCGCGGTGTAGCTCAGGGCAATCAGCGCCAGGCACAGGAAGTCGCTCGGCGCGTGCAGGTCGTGGTGGCGCTGCCGCAGCACGATCCCGAGCCGGCCGATCAGGCGCCCGCAGCCGTACCCCACCAGCAGCCCGACCGGTACCGCCCAGATCAGCCGCGACAACGCCCAGCCGCCGATCCAGTCGCCTATCGTGCCGCGCTGCAGCCACCACAGGCCAAACAGCACGAACGGGAACGCGGTCCCGTCGTTCAGGCCGGCCTCGCCCGACAGACCGTAGCGCATGCGGTCCTCGTCGGCCGCCTCGCTGACCGCGACCTCGCCGGCCAGCACCGGATCGGTCGGGGCCAGGATGGCGGCCACCAGCACGGCCAGCGCCGGCGGCCAGTCGAGCGCCCAGGCCAGCGCCAGGGCGACGCCGACGATGGTCAGGAGCATGCCCGGCCCAGCCAACCGCAGCGGCGCCCGCCACGCGTGGTGCCGCAACGGCAGCCGCAAGGTCAGGCCGCTGACGAACAGCGACGC
>JACDAO010000734.1 GCA_013695405.1 Acidobacteriota bacterium
ACGAGGCGATTGCACCGACCGACAGCGGCGCACCCGACGCGACGGCCGTCGGGCCCGCCGACGCCGCACGTGTGTTCGGTCAGGCGCAGCAGGCCTGGCAGGCCTGGCGCAGCGGCCCGCCGTTGCCGCGCGAGGTGGTGCGCCAGATGCAGGATCGATTCGGCGCCGCCGCCGAGCGGCTGGTCGAGCGTTATCCGGGGGCGTTCCGGGGCTCGGCGCTCGACCCGGGCGCGACCCGCGCGCGGATGATCGAGCTGGTCACCCAGGTGGAGCAGCTGGCGGCTCAGGCGCCGCCCCCGCCGGCGGTGCCGACGCAGGCCTCACCAGCAGCCGCCCTGGCGACGATGCTGAAGGAGGCGCTGGCCTCGAACACGATCGGCGGACGTGCCGACGATCAGACCAGACGACGCGCCGCGCAGGACACGGCACGCACCGCACGCGCGGCCTGGAGCCGGCTCGGGCCGGTGGCTGGCGACGAGGCCGCCGCACTCGAACGTCGCTTCACCGCGGCGGCGCGGCTGTTCGACGACCCGCGCGACGAGCGTGGCGGCGAGCGCGGGGAACGCGGGGAGCGCAGTGCTCGTGGTGATCGCGGTGAGCGGCCCGGGCCTCGGCCGCCTCGCCCGGCGCGCAACGCACGTCCGGAACGGGGACGAGTGTAGGGAATTGCAAATTGCAACGGGCGAGACGGGGGAGCACGACCGGAACGGCGCGCCGGGTTCCACTTACCGATCGTTGGGATCTTCGAGGTAGGTGTAGCCGTGCAGGCCGTCTTCGTAGAACCGCAGCAGGCGCCCTGACTCCAGGTAGTCGAGGCGCTGATCGCGCACCGCGGCCTCGACGTCCAGCCGCAGCTTGCTGATCAGGTGCTCGACGTCGAACTCGACGTAATCGAGCACCTCCTTCACCGTGTCACCTTTGATCACGGCGTCGAGTTCCACTTCCTCCTTGTCGTTGAGGCTGACGTGCACCGCGTGCGTGTCGCCGAACAGGTTGTGCAGGTCGCCGAGGATCTCCTGGTAGGCGCCGACCAGGAACACACCGAGCAGGTACGGCTCGTTGTTGAGCGCATGCAGCGGCAGCGTGTTCTTGACGTCGCGACGGTCGATGAAGTGGTCGATCTTGCCGTCCGAGTCGCAGGTGATGTCACCCAGCACGGCGTGCTGGGTTGGCCGCTCGTCGAGCCGGTGAATCGGCATCACCGGGAACAGCTGGCCGATCGCCCAGCTGTCCGGGATCGACTGGAACAGCGAGAAGTTGCAGAAGTAGGTCGCCGACAGCAACTCGTCGAGCCCCTGCAGGTCTTCGGGCACGATGTCCATCTGCGAGACCAGCGCCCGCAGCTTGACGCAAATCAGCCAGTACAGGTTCTCGGCGTGGCCGCGCTGATCGAGCGACAGGTAGCCGGCCGAGAACAGGTTCATCGCCATGTCGAGCGCGGCCTGCGCGTCGTGGTAGCTTTCGAGGGCGTTGCGCGGGTTGAGGTTGCGCGAGGTCTCGAGCAGGTCGCGCACCGGTTGCTCGAGTTCCTCGGCGGTGCCGGTCGGCACCCCCTCCTCGCCGAACTCCGAGACGCCGAGCACGTTGAACACCAGCAGGCTGTGGTACGCGGCGACCGCGCGGCCGCTCTCCGAGACGATGGTCGGGTGGGGGACGCCGGTCTCGTCGCAGATCTGCTGCACGTGGTAGACGACGTCGTTGGCGTACTCCTGCAACGTGTAGTTCATGCTCGACTCGAAGTTGGTCTGCGAGCCGTCGTAGTCGACCCCGAGCCCTCCGCCGACGTCCATGAACTCGAGCCCGGCACCGGCCTTGTGCAGTTCGCAGTAGATCCGCGATGCTTCCACCAGCGCGCCCTTGACGATGCGGATGTTCGGGATCTGGCTGCCGAGATGGAAGTGCAGCAGCTTGAAGCAGTCCTCCATGCCGCGCGCCTTGAGCTCTTCGAGGCCGCGCATGATCTCGGTGACGGTCAGGCCGAACTTCGAGCGGTAGCCGCCCGAACTCTGCCAGCGTCCGCTGCCGCGCGCCGCCAGCTTGACGCGCATGCCGATTCGCGGCCGCACACCGACCTTCTCGGCGTACTCCAGGACCAGCTGCAGTTCGGTGTACTTCTCGACCACCGGAATGATGTTGCGGCCAATCTTCTGCGCCAGCATCGCCATCTCGACGAACTCGGCGTCCTTGAAGCCGTTGCAGATGATCGGCGTGTCGTTGGAGGCCAGCGCGGCCACGGCCATCAGCTCGGGCTTGGAGCCGGCTTCGATGCCGAAGTTGAACGGGCGGCCGAACTCGAGCACCTCCTCGACCACCTGGCGCTGCTGATTGACCTTGATCGGGTACACGCAGATGTACTTGCCGTTGTACGAGTGCGTCGCGATCGCGGCCTGGAAGGCGTCGTGGATGTCGCCGAGCCGGTGCCGCAGCAGGTCGCGGAAGCGCACCAGGATCGGCAGGTTGATGCCGCGCATCTGCAACCGATCGACCAACTCCTTGAGATCGATGGCGCGCGCCGGCTCCTTGGTCGGGTGGACCAGCACGTGACCGTTCTCGCCGATCGAGAAATAGCCCTGGCCCCAGCGCGCGATCTCGTACAGTTCGGTCGCGTCGACCGTTGTCCAGTTGTCGGTGGCACTGCTGCCCGAAAGCACGCGAGGCGTGGCCGTGGTCATCCCGACATGATAGCCGCCTTCGCGCGTCACGCGGCGGGCGCTATCTCTCCTTGCGGTACTGGGCGACGCGCACGGCAGCATCGACGCGACGGGTCTCGACGCGCGCCTGCACCGAGCCGCCCTCGGCGAGCACGAAGCGTGGCGCGGCAAGCTGCCCCGAGACGGTTGCACCGGCGTGCACGTCGATGATCTCGGTGCCCGTCATCTTGCCCTGGGCGTGACCGTCGATCACCAGATCCCGGGCCAGCACGTCGGCGTCGACGAGCGCCCCGCGCATGATGCGGATGCAGTGCCCGGGGGCAGCCACATGCCCGCGGATGGTGCCGTGGATCTCGAGGTCCTCCTCAGCCGAGATCGCGCCGGTGATCACCAGGCTGGCGCTGAGGATGGACGTGGCGGCGGCGTCGACGTCGGCGGCGTCGGGGGCTTCGACAGGCAGATCGGGAGCAGGCATGGCAGTGGCGTTCGCGACGAGTCGCGCATCGGGGCGCGAAAAGAGGGCCGGCGGGCGCCCGCGGCGCCCATGCACGTTCGTCGATCGTAACCGGGAACGCGGCCGAGTGGAACCCGCCAGCCCGCGCGACTTGCTGGCGCCACACCACGCCGGCCACCACCGTGCGCAGATGCGCGGCAGTCACGGCAGACGATCTCCCGGAGAGGGTGAGCAAGCCTGCGCCGGACGCGGCGCGAGCGTGGCGGATGCTACCGCGGAAAACTCGAGCCATCAAGGCGAGCGGCGCCAGACGACGTTGGTCGCGCCGCGCTCAGCCAGGCAGCCAGCACCACCAGGGCCGCCAGTCCGGCGGCGGTGGCCCACACCACCGGCGCCCACCCCGGCGACCGACTGGTCGGCACGACGTCGGTCGCGAGGACCAGCGCCAGTGTGGCAAGATCGACGGCGGCCCACAGGACGGCGACGCTCCCAAGACCGGTCTCACGCGCCGCCAGACGCCGCCCGAGCACCATGCCCAGGGCGACCGCGGCAACGCGGCCGCTGATCAGCGCGACCGCCGGCAGGCGCCACGGCGTCACCGCCGACAGCAACCGCACGAGGATCACCGACAGGTCGAGCGGCGCCAGCACCAGCAGCCAGAGGAGTGCGCCGCCCCGTACCAGACCGGCGCCGATCCGGACAAGGACATCAGCCATGCTCAGACTGGTCGATCGCGTCTTCGGAGAAGGGGCGCTGCACGACCGCGACGACCCGGCGCCGTTGCGGGTCGGGTACGAGCTCGATGTCTACCGCGAGTGGGCGGTGCACGGGTCCGAGATGACGCCGGGCGACTGGGTCATCGAAGGTCACCTGATCGCGCCGGCCGATCGCCTGGCCGCATTGGCCGGACACGCCACGCCGTTCAGGCTGGCCATGGACGACGGCCGCCACCTCGAGGTGTTCGTGCTCGATCCGCACGGCACGGTCGTCAACGTGGAAGGGACCGCGTTCACACATCCGGCTCGATGATCCGCAGTTGCCGCACCAGCACGCCGAGGCGACGCGCATCGCCGGGCGGCTGCACCGTGCGCGGCACCTCGAGCACGAGATCATTGCGACCCGCGCGCGTGGCCGCCGCAGGGATCGCCACGCGCTGCGTGCCGGGCCACTGGACGCTCAGCACCACGTCGTTGACACGCACGGTCAGCGGCTGCGCGACGCCGTCGGCCGCGGCGCCAATCGCGTCCATCGCCAGGAACAGGGCACGGGGCGACACGAGCGTGAAGCTGGCCACCGCGCTCGGTTCGGCGCTCCAGCGATACGGCTGCCCGCCGACCCGCTCCTGCTCGTGCCAGCCCTCGGCGGCGGCTACGGGCACCGCACGCGCCGTCTCGTCGTCGATCCGCAGTTCGCTGAGTGCCAGCAGAGGCGGACCGGGCGTGGTCATCCGGCAGACCGCCGTGGTGACCGCGCGCCGCCCGCGACCCGCCAGTCGGACCAGCATC
>JACDAO010000756.1 GCA_013695405.1 Acidobacteriota bacterium
GTGTTGCGCCAGACCCAGAAGGCGAGGGTGATCGCCAGCATGACCCAGGCAATTGCGGTGCGCAGGCCTTGCGCACGGTCCGGCGCCATCGTGCGCGGCAGCAGCGCGAAGGCTGCCGCCGCCGGCCCGCCGACAAACACCCACGGATTGAAGGAGAAGGCGAGCCGCAGGTTGCCGTGCAGCAGCGCGTGCAGGGCGCGGGTCAACCCGCACCCTGGACACGCCAGGCCGGTCAGCGTCTTGTAGGGACACGGCAGCGTCAGCGCGTGCTGCGCCGGGTCCACCGCATAGACCACGATCAGCGCAGGCACGACGAGGGCGATGCCGAGGCCGTGCCAGCGCCGTGAGACGCGCACGCTACATCCCGTGGCCGCCGGCCAGCGCTCCGAGCACCGTCATGCCGCCGAAGAACACGATCCACAGCAGCCCGAGGCCGAGGATGATCGTGCCGATGATGCCGAGGATCTTCGCCACCTGCGCCATGCCGCGGTTGTTCTCGGGCAGGCGGCCAGCGTCGATCGACTTGAGTTCCTCACCGGCGAGGTACCACGCCACCGGGGCGAGCAGGCCGCAGCAGATGATGCCGAGGACGCCGAGGACGACCGCAGCGACGGCGCGGCTGGACTGCTGGGGCACGGCACCCGGGATCGCGGGCGGGATGGGTGTGGACATGACGCGCACCACTCCTGAGGACGGTGGACCCGGGTCGTCCGGGCACGTTCGTCGGAAACGCGTGCAGTCTCGCACACCTCGGCCTTGGCGGGAAATGGTCGCGGCGCCCCTCGCACCTGTGAGAGAGTGAATCCCGACCGCGACACGGACGTCGCGACGGAGGTGAGATGAAAGGAATTCTGCCGGCGTGGGGACGCATTCTCCAGGGTTACAAGCCCAATCTGTCGATCGAGATCACGCGTGAGTGTCCGCTGCGCTGCCCGGGCTGCTATGCCTACGGCGACGAGCACCTCGGCGGCGACGTCACGCTTCGCCAGATGGCCGATCTCAAGGGAGACGCGTTGATTGCCGGCGTGATCGAGGCCGTCAGGATCCACCGTCCGATTCACCTGTCGATCATCGGCGGCGAGCCGCTGGTGCGGTTCCGCGAACTCGATCGACTGCTGCCGCAACTGTCGGCGATGGGCCTGTACGTGCAGGTGGTGACCAGCGCGGTGCGTCCGCTTCCGGCGGCCTGGGCGGCCATCCCCCGCCTGCAACTGGTGGTGTCGATCGACGGGCTCGCTCCCGAGCACGACGTCCGTCGCGCGCCAGCGACCTACGATCGCGTGCTCAAGCACATCGCCGGCCACCACGTCACGGTCCACTGCACCGTGACCCGGCAGATCATCCAGCGCGACGGCTACCTCGAGGAGTTCCTCGCCTACTGGTCAGCCAATCCTGACGCGAGTCAGGTCTGGTTCAGCCTGTACACGCCGCAGGTCGGCGAGCAGTCCGAGGAACGGCTCGAGCCGGAGGACCGCCAGCAGGTGGTGCGCTCGCTGCTCGACCTGCGTGGGCGCTACCCGAAGCTGCGGATGCCCGAGGGGCTGATCAACGTCTACTTGGCGCCGCCGTCGACGCCCGATGCGTGCACCTTCGCGAAGACCACCTTGTGCCTGTCGTCGGACCTCGTTCGGCGGATCACGCCATGCCAGTTCGGCGGCAACCCGAGCTGCGACGACTGCGGCTGCATCGCCTCGGCCGGACTGGATGCGATCGCGCGTCACCGCCTGCCCGGCGGCCTGCACGTCGGCGCGATCTTCGACGCCTCGTTCGGGATCGGCAACGCGGTGGCCACAGTCAGCGGCCGTCGTCGCAAGGCCAAGGGCCACGTTCAGGCTCCGGCGCGCGTGCCGGCGGTCGAGGCGCCAACGGCCGACGTCAGCGCACCGTCACAGCGTTCCTGAACGACAAGGGGCCCGAACTGCCTTCGCAGTCCGAGCCCCTGACGATCCACCGTCGAGACGTCGCCCGTTTGCTCTCAGGCCACCCGTCGACCCTGGAGCAGGCGGACCACGACCAGTACCAGCGCGACCACCAGCAGGATATGGAGTACGCCACCGAGCGTGTACGAACTCACCATGCCGAGCAGCCAGAGCAGCAGCAGAATGATCACCAGCGTCTGAATCACGAGACCTCCGTCAATTGGCCGCGACGTCCCGCACGCCCCGGCATCGCCCGAATGTCCCGTAGTAGAGCAGAGCTCGTGCCAGCCGGCGATTGCCTCGACTCATCAGCGATTGCTCGTGTATTCTCCGACTCGCCGCGACACATCCAGCCGAGGCTGTTGTGTAAGAATTACCTACAAATAGCAAGTCTGGCCCATCCACAGGCTCATCGGGCTGGCGACGCCTTGCCGCTGGCGAATGCCTGATCGAGTGCGGCCGCGACCTGCTGCTCCGCGGCGGTCACCTGCCGTTCCATCTGGCGACCCAGTTCTTCCAACTCGCGGCCCTTGCCCTGCATCTGGTCGCCGAACGTCTTCATCTGCTCGCCAAGCGCCCGCTGCTGCTCTCCGAGGGCCCGTATCTTCACATCGAGTTCCTGCATCCTGCGCTCGACCTCCGGATCGGATGCCCGGCGGCGCCGCCCCGACGAGCGTTCGTTGGTCTGCATGCGCGCCGCGGCAGCGGCCGCCCGATCGGCGGCCAGGCGAGCTATCTCGGCCCCGAGCCCGGCCTGCTGAGCGCCGAGCGCGCCCTGCTGCGCCCCGAGGCGTCCCTGCTGGTCGCCGATCGTGCCCTGGCTGGCGCCCTGCCGTCCCATCTGCTCGCCAAGGGCGTGGACCGGCGCGAACGCCTCACGCACCGCGTGCGCCGTGTTGGCATCGCGCACCACGTAGGCCTTGCCGCCGCGGCGGAACCACACCAGCACCTCGCCGGCACGTGTCTGGTTCCGCCGCGCCTCCTCCA
>JACDAO010000771.1 GCA_013695405.1 Acidobacteriota bacterium
CGCCGTCACCGACCGCGCCGCCAGTGGCACCATCGGCGCCATCGGCGCCGGTGCCGGAGGACAATTGCGCGCGCCGGCCGGACCCTGCCGCGTCGGCAGCGGTCGACCTCCGCCGCGACGAGCGGCAAGGCGGGCACACCATCGCGAGGCACGTCGGTCGCACCGATGCGCAACTGCGAGCCCGCCTGAACCGTGAGTCGATTGCCGCCGCTTCGACGTATCCGGACCTGGCCACCGCCGAGCGCGTGGTGGCGGTGGTGCTCGCCGAGAACGAGCGCGCCGTATTGCGCTGGGTGTCACGCCGCGGAGCGCGCGCCAACCTGGCCATCCATCGCCGGGCGCGCAGCGCGCTGCCGACCGGGCGGATCCTGCAGCGCGGACGCGAGTCGGCCGACGAGGCCTTTGGTGCGGTGGTGGTGCTGCGCTGGCGGCAGGAGGGACACTACGTGCTCACGTCGTACCCGGAGAACTGACGATGACCCGCAAAGGCACGGCCCGCTGGCCGCACCTCGAAGCCCTCTGTGAAGGGTATCTGCACCAGGATCTCGCGCCGGCGCACGGCAGCGCCGCTACCGCGGTGCGGGCCTACCTGGCCGACGCCGATCGGGCGGGCGCGGTCGCGGTCTCGTCCGAGTGGCGCACCTTCCTGAACCTGACGTCGACGCTGGATCCTGTTGCCCGGGCGTCGCTGTTGCGCGAGCTGGCGGGTGGCGCGTGGGCTCCAGCCACCCCCGAGGAGTTCGAGGCGGTCTCGACGCTGCTGCTCGACGCCTGGCGAAGGGGGTAGCGACAGGCTGCTGCCGGTCAGGGCTGTGGCGGCCGTCGCGTGAAGCTGTCGGGGAACGGCGCGGATGGTGATCCGGTGGGGTTGCGCAGGCGGCTCTGGCCGCCGCGGATCGGGTAGAGCGGGATCGAGAGGCCGCCGGTGCGTTCGAGTTCCGCGAACAACTGGCCACGCATCGCCTGGATGGTCGCGCGGTGTGCCGGGTCGTCGATCAGGTTGCGCGCTTCCTGCGGGTCGACCTGCAGATCGAAGAACATGTCGATGTCCCACACGCCGTGGGTGAAGATGTACTTGTAACGCTCGCTCCGGAGCGCGAACTGGGTCGGCGTCTGCGGGAAACTCCACTCCCAGTAGTACTCGTAGAGCAGCGACTCGCGCCACTCTGGGGCTGGGCCGGCGGCGGCGAACAGGGGCAGCATGCTCGCACCCTGCATGTGCTCGGGGCGCGGCGCCCCGGCCAGGTCCAGCATCGTCGGCGCGATGTCGATGTTGGCGACGAGGCGGTCGATCTCCTGGCCCGGTGCGATCAGCCCGGGCGCGGACACCAGCATCGGCACCCGCATCGACCAATCGAAGGCGGTGCGCTTGTCGATCAGGCCGTGCTCGCCGAACGCGAAGCCGTTGTCGCCCATGTAGACGACCATCGTCGACTCTGCCAGGCCTTCGGTGCGCAGCCACGCGACGACGCGGCCGACGCTGTCGTCGACGGCGCGCAACGTCTCCATGTACCGGCGGTAGTACTCGGCGACGTCCAGCGTCGAGTGATACGGGAACTCCACCCCGTGCCAACTGTTGCGCTGGTTGCGGACCCACGCGGGGAACTGTCCGTCGACCGCAGCCTGCGCCGACATCGTCACCGGGACCGGCGCGGCGACTGCCGCCAGCGATCCCTTGTAGCGATCCGGCGGCACGAAGTCGGCGTGCACGCCCTTGTGTGACAGATACAGGAAGAACGGCTCGTCGCGTCGGGTCTGGCGCAGCCAGGCCACGGCGTAGTCGGTCAGTTCGTCGGTGATGTAGCCGCGCTGGGGCACGCGCGTCCCGTCGACGTTGAGCTGCGTCGCGGTGCCGCGGGGCAGATACTCGCCCTGGCCGCGGAAGCTGACCCAGTGATGGAAGCCGGGTTGCGGCGCATCGTGCTGGTTGCCGATGTGCCACTTTCCGATCAGCGCGGTCTGGTAGCCGGCTTTCTGCAGGTACTGGCCGAGGTTGGGCAGGCCGGGCGGAATCGGCGTGAAGTTGTCGACCACGCCGTGCCGGTGCGCGTAGGTGCCAGTCAGGATCGAGGCGCGCGACGGCGAGCACAACGCGGTGGTGACGAAGGCATTGCGCATCCGGGCCCCAGCCCGGGCCAGCGCGTCCAGGTGGGGCGTCCGCGCCAGCGGGTGCCCGGCCACGCCCAGAGCGTCGTGGCGATGGTCGTCGGCGAGGATGAAGACGATGTTGCGAGGACGCGCGCGAGCCGCTGACGGGATTTGCGCGGCGGCCGGTGCGGCCGAGGCGATCCACGTCAGCGCCAGCACCAGCCAGTGCGCGCGACGA
>JACDAO010000777.1 GCA_013695405.1 Acidobacteriota bacterium
CTGCAACACTGGCAGGGCAGCATCCTGCTGCGAGGGCTGTCACTGGCCCACGTCGCCGAGCGCCTGCGCCATCCCGAACGCTTTGCGCCGCCGCCCGACGTCGTGACGCTCGACGTGTCGAATCGCAACGACGCCGGTCACGATCTGTACCTTCGGTTGACCCGATCGATGCTGGTGAGCGCCACCTACGACACCTGGCACCGCGTGCGCCATCACCCGCGCAGCCCGACGCGCCTCGACAGCGACAGTCTGGCCACCCGGATCCAGGAAGTGCAGGACCCCGGTGGACCGCACGAGCGGCTGCGATCGCCGGACGAAGGTCGCGGGTTCCTCTGGCGGATGCATTCATACTGGCGCTTCAGCGTGGTGCCTGATGGCGTGGTGGCCACCTGCGAGTCGATCACCCTCAGCCGCCCGGTGCCGATCGGCCTCGGCCTGGTGAGCCGGCCAGTGATCAGCCGCGTCGCCCGGGAGTCGATGACCACGGCGCTGCGGGCCTGGCAGAGGTCGCCGTCCACGCCGCGCGAGTCGTCGCGGTAGCGTGACGGCTAGACCAGCCGTCCGACGGCGTGGCCGGTCCAGACCGCGAGCAGGCCGAGCAGAACGCTACCTGCGACGTTGACCAGGGCGGCGGGGAGGGCGTCTCGCTGCAGCAGTGCCAGGGTCTCCAGCTCGAAGGTGGAGAAGGTGGTGAAGGCGCCGAGCACGCCGACCGCCGCGAACGACCGCCACGCCGGGGCCAGCTGCGGCCGCGACTCCAGCGACCCGAGCAGCAGGCCCAGCGCCAGGCAGCCACTGATGTTCACGACGATGGTGCCCCACGGCATCAGCGACGGCCATCGCGCCTGCACCGCGGCGCTCATCACGGCCCGAGCTACAGCGCCAACCGCGCCACCGACCGCCACCAGCACGAGAGGATGCATCGACCGGCATGATAGCCGCCACGGCCCAGCCGCCGTGCTACGCTCGATGACGAGGAGAGATCCATCGATGCGTCGGCACATCCTGTCCCTGACCGCTGGCCTGTTCGCGCTCGCTCTGGCCGTTGCTCCGGCGCATGCGCAGGGGCCGAGCAGTTGCACGACGGTGAGCCAGAACCGGTACGTCCGTGACGTCCTCTTCGACCTGTACTTCTGGAACACCGAGCTGCCGCCGGTGGACCCGGCCTCGTTCCGGTCGCCTGAGGCCTATCTCGACGCGGTCCGTTTCCGGCCGCTCGACGCGTCGTTCAGCTATATCGGCTCACGTGCCTCCGAAGAAGCGTTCTACTCGGACAGCCAGTTCATCGGGTTCGGGTTCGCGAATAGCTACGATGGCCTTGGCCTGAAGATCCTGCAGGTCTTCCCGGACAGCCCGGCGTCCGAGGCGGGCCTGCAGCGCAGCGACCGCATCGTCAGCATCAACGATCAGAGCGTGATCGCCCTGGCTGCGAGTGGCGGGCTCGGTGGCGCGCTCGGCCCGTCGCAGGAAGGGTACGGGATCACCATCAGGTTCCAGCGGATGGATGGCAGCGAGGTCGACGCGCGGATGACCAAGCGCGCGGTCACCATTCCGACGGTGTCGTACCTGAACCTCTACGAAGTCGACGGCCGCAAGGTGGGCTACCTGTTCTTCCGCAATTTCGTCGAGCCGTCGCGCGCCGCACTCGACGAGGCCTTCAACGCGCTGCGCGATGTCGGCGCCACCGAACTGGTGCTCGATGTGCGCTACAACGGCGGCGGGCTGGTCTCGATTGCCCAGCACCTCGCCAGCCTGATCGGCGGTAATCGCACCGAGGGGCAGGTGTTCGCCGAGTACTTCCACAACGCCCGCAACGCGTTCCGCAACGAGGTGACCAGGTTCGAGGCCAAGCCGAACGCCCTCCGGCTCGATCGCGTGGTGGTGATCACGACGAAGGGATCGGCGTCGGCCAGTGAGCTGGTGATCAACGCACTGCGGCCGTTCGTGCCGGTGATCACCGTCGGCGACACCTCGTTCGGCAAGCCGGTCGGCCAGTACGGCCTCACCTTCTGCGACAAGGTGCTCTATCCGGTGGCCTTCACGCTGCGCAATGCGCAGGGACAGGGCGATTTCTTCGGCGGCATCGCGGCAGACTGTCCGGCGGCCGACGACGCCGATCGGGCGCTGGGCGACGCGGCCGAGGCGTCGCTGGCCGAGGCGCTGCACGTGATTCGCACCGGTCAATGCT
>JACDAO010000791.1 GCA_013695405.1 Acidobacteriota bacterium
TGACGCCGCAGACGAGGCCGCCGTGCCGGCGCCGACCGGGCCGGCACCGGGCGCGACCGGCGGCGTGCCGGTGATCCCGCTCTGCTGAATCATCTGCTGCGCGACCGCGAACCCGACCGCCAGTTCCGAAGCCGTGCCGGCGGTGCCGGCGCCACCGGTCTCGAAGCCCTTGGCCATCTGGTACTTCACGAAGTCGTTGAGGTTGCCGACCGCGGCCATGCTCGACCGCTTGTCAATCGCCGCCTCGACCTCGGGCGGCACCGACACGTTCTCGACGATGAACGAGGCAATCTCGATGCCGTACTTGGCCGCGGTCAACGGGTTAATCAGCGGCAGCAGCGCCTCACCGAGCTCGCTGTAGCGCGTCGCCACGTCGAGCACCGGCACCGCCGACGTCGCCAGCGCGTCGCTGAAGATGCTGACGATGCGCGAGCGCATCGTGTCGGCGAACTCGTCGAGCCGGAAGTTGTGGTCCGAGCCGGCGACCTCGCGCAGGAACAGCTTCGGGTCGGTGACCCTGAAGTCGTAGGTCCCGAAGGCGCGCGCCCGGACGATGCCGAAGTCCTTGTCGCGCAGCATCACCGGGTTGCTGGTGCCCCACTTGTTGCCGGTGAACAGCCGCGTGGTGACGAAGTAGACGTCGGCCTTGAACGGCGAATTGAAGCCGTACTTCCACGACTTCAGCTTGGTGAGGATCGGGATGTTCTCGGTGACCAGGGTGTGCCGACCGGGCCCGAAGGTGTCGCCGAACTCGCCGACGTAGACGAACTGCACCACCTGCGATTCGCGGACGATCAGCTGCGCGCCGTTCTTGATCGCCTTGTCATCGTCCGGAAAGCGATACGAGATCGTGTCGCGCGAGTCGTCGGTCCACTCGATGACCTCGAGCAGCTGGCCCTTGATGAAGTCGAAGATGCCCATGCGGTCCTCTCGAAAAGGTGGCGACCGGCATTGTAGCGGATTGTAGGCTTGTCAACGCCGAACGCCGAACGCCGAACGCCGAACGTTGCCTCGAGCCTGTAGTTCGATCGCGTTCACCGTCGGACAAGTCCGACGGCTACGCCCCGTGCAGTCCGACGGCTACGCCCGGGTCAGCCCGACGCGTGCCTTGGGCAGCTGCAGCGCGCCGACGTGCTCGAAGCCGGCGGCGTCGCGGTCCAGGGTGGCGCCGGCGGCCATCTGCAACAACACCTGGGCGAAGCGTTCGAGGTCGGCGAGGTTGGTGGTCAGGCGCGCGGTCAGCTGCTCGTCGGTCAGCGGATCGGCCAGGCCGCGCTGCAGCGTCCTGAGGTAGGGCACGTCCATGTAGTTGACGTGCGCGTGGCCGTAGCCGGTCGGCGTGTCCGCCTCGTTCCACTGCCGCAGCCTGGCCTGCATCCGGGTGTGCAGGAAGAAGAACCGGGTCAGCAGGCCGTCCAGCTGCTGCATGTAGGCCAGGTCGCGGTACTTGCGCTGGAAATACAGCGGCGCCGACATCGCCCAGTAGCAGGCGTTGTCCCAGCCGACCTTGGCGGTCATCACCTGGGCGTTGCCCATGATCGGGTACTGCCCCTCGTACAACCGCAGGAACGCGTCGTACAAGCGAAGATACGTCGTGTTGTACTGCTCGGTCCTCGCCGCCACGTCTTCTCCTGAACAGTCGCGGCGGATCAGGTCAACGGTGTAGTCGTTGCCGATGGCGATGAAGTCGGAGCCGGGCGAGTAGAACGGATCGGTGAAGAGACCCGCCTCACCGACCAGCGTCCACCGATCGGGCGAGAACACGCGGCTGCAGCCGTAGGCGAATCCGCGCAGCGCCAGAAAGTCCTCGAGATCCGCCTCGTGCGCTTTCACCACGTCGGCACACTGCGGCTCGAACTCGCGCAGCCAGTCGAGAGCGCGGTCGAAGCGATTCAAGCGGCCGTACGGATGCATCGTCGCGTCCACCACGATGCCGACGCTCGTGCTGCCCGAACCGAGCGGAATCAGCCAGACCCAGTAGCCGGCGCCCATCAAGTGGTTGGTGCTGAGCCAGCGCTCTCCGGACGGTACTCGCGCCGTCCAGCGCGGATCGGCGGACCAGTCGTCGATGCGGAGCCGGTGCGGAAAGCGGAACCAGCAGGCGTTGGCGAGGTGCCCGACCGGCCGCGTCAACCCGAGCCGGTGCCGGATGAGCCCGCCCCGTCCGCTCGCGTCGATCAGCCATCGTCCTTCCACCGTCTCCGTGCGGCCCGCCGACTGCACCTGGAGGCGGTGCACGGAGGCGCCGAACTCGAAATCCGTGACCCGGCAATCGTCGCGCACGTCGACCCCGGCGT
>JACDAO010000801.1 GCA_013695405.1 Acidobacteriota bacterium
GACAGGCACCGCATAGCGGCGCGCCCCGTGTCCCAGCGGAGCGCGCAGCCCTCAGACTCCAGCCCCGAACGCTACTGCTGCACGAAGACGAACACGCCCTGCTTGTTGGCGCTGGCGACGTCCAGGCGCCCGTCGCCGTTGACGTCGCCGACCAGCACCTGATTGCCCACTCCCGAGGCGTCGTCGATCAGATGCTTGCTCCATGTCATTCCGCTGGCCGTGCGGCGCGGCGAGAACCAGTACAGGACACCAGGCGCGTTGGGCTGCTCGTCGCCCTTCGGGCCGTGCGCCCAGCGCCGCTTGCCGGTGACGACGTCGGCGAGGCCATCGCCATCGAGGTCGCCGGTGTCCAGCGCGTGCGCCTGCGAGAACGAGGCGTCGATGTCGTGCCGCGTGAAGGTGGGCGTGCCGTCGGTCGTCCGCCCTTGTTCGAACCACCAGACGCCGACCCCATGTGCGGAACTGGCGACGATGTCGGCGCGGTCGTCGCCGTTGACGTCGAAGACCGCCATGTGCGCGGCGTCGGGGCCGAGTGCGAGGGGCGTGAACGGCCAGGGATCGTCGCCGATGGTCGAGGGCGCGCGCCAGTAGCCGCTGGTGGAGACGACATCGGCGCGCCCGTCGCCATCGAGGTCGCCGACGCCGAGACCGTGGGCGTAGCGATGCGCGGCCGGATGGTTGGGGGTGCTGATCGGGTGGAAGGCAAACGGCGCGTGCGGCACCGACGCGGGCGCCAGCCACCCGAGTTGCTCACCGACGCCCATCACCAGCACCGGGCCGCGGCCGGGCACCAGCCGGGAGAAGTTCGGCGACTCGTTGCCCGACGACGAGGACACAGGATGCACGCGCCAGTCGCCGCCGCGCGGGCCGGGGTTGCGCCGCCACACCACCGGCTCGCCCGGGAAGCCGAGGAGCAGTTGATCGGGCCAGCCATCGCCATCGACATCGAGCGCGAAGGTGTGGAAGGCATTGCTGAAACCGGTCGCGGGGTCGAAGGTCCCGGCCGGCGCGATGGCCCGAGGCGCCCAGTCCGGCGCCCGGTACCAGACGTTACCAGCCATCACGTCGATGCGGCCGTCCCGATCGACGTCGGCCAGCGCGATGCCTTCCGCCCGAAAGGTGGCGTCGAGCACGATCTTGCGGAAGGTTGGCACCCGCGGGACCTTGGCGCCCTGCGCTGCCACCCATGCGCCCGCTCCGGCGAGCAGACACACCGCCGCCGCCGTCGCGAACCTGTTGCTCGAAGAGACCATGGCCGCGAGCATACATTCCCGGCTCACCTGACGATGACGTACCCCTGAAAATCCCGCTTGAGCTGCTGACCCGGGCGGACGTCGTCGAGGAAGCCGCAAATACCTGGGGCGGTGAAGTTGCCGGAGGCGCGCGACTCCCCTGGCTGCAGGAAGCCAATCTGGTTGAGCGCCGGGCACTGGGAACGCTCCAGATACGGCGCCGAGAAGATCTGGTGCGTCACCGTGTCGAGGTTGCGGATGGTGACCTGCTCGCCGGGTGCCACCACCAGCACGCGCGGCGTCACCCCCTGGGCCGTGACCGTGATGACCCGGTCGGTCGCCAGAGGGGTGCCGAGCGCGTTGGTGCCAGCGGCCCACCGTTCGCGACCGGAGTCGGAGTACATCGCACGTTCGACCACCAGCTGCGCGGGCACCACGCCCTGGCTCTCGACCAGCGTCGCGAAGCGACGGCCGGTGGACTGCGGGAAGTCGTCGCGCACCGGCACGTTGGCCCGACTGTGCGCCGGCACCGCGTAGTCTCGCGAGACCCGCGCGCCGTCGTCCTCGAACGACAGCGTCACGCGGGCCACGCCGTCGAACGGCGAGGTGTTCGCCACCAGCACGTAGGTCTCGGTTGCAGCGGGCCCGCCGAGCATGCCCTCGGCCAGCCCCCAGCGCGAACTGGTGGTGAGCGAGCCGGGCGAGTTGTGCGCCTCGCGCCAGTTCGACGACGACGGGCCGGGCCACCACATCGCGCGCTCGGCCACGAACGGCCGGTCATCGACCGATTCGAGCACGGTCGAGACCGCGGTGTTCTCGAGTTCCGGCGCCGCCTGGTCGACCCAGATGTTGAAGCGGCTCTTGGCCGCCACGGTGTACTCGCGGGTGATGGTCGCGCCTGTCGGCAACAGGAACGAGGCGCGCACGGCGAGCGGTTCGGCGGACGGATTGGCGAGCAGCAGGAAGGTGTCGAAGTACGGGCCCGTCGCGCCCTCGGCAAACGACCACGTCGGGGCCGGCGTCGTGATGCCGGCGCTGGCGTGCCCGGCGCCGAACAGACGGTTGCCGGCGTTGAGGTACATCGCGCGCTCGACCAGGATCGGCGTCTCGGCCGCGGTGGCGATCCGCGCCGAGATCTCGGCCCGCCGCAGCGCCGGATGCTGCGCGGCGACGTCCAGCGTGGTGCGCGATCGTGGCGGCAGGACGTAGCTGACGGTCACCGGCGGCGCGCCTCCGCCGAGCAGGTACTCGATGCTGACCGCCGCGCTGACCGCATTGGGGTTCTGCAGCAGGTAGAACAGCTTGAAGCCGTTGATGGTCGCGCCCTCGGCCAGGTACCACGCCGGCGCCGGCGCCGCCATGGCAGTCTCGGCGTGACTGCCGTAGCCGGTCGTGTCCCACGACATGGTGCGGTCGACGACCACCGGTTGGTCGGCCTCGACAATCGTCGCGAACTCCTCGTCGGCCAGGCCCGGCAGCTCACTGACAGTCAGGGTGCCGCGCGCGAACGGCGGCAGCGTGATCAGCCGACGGACGATGGTGTCCTGGCCAGCGATGTCGGGGACGCCGCACGGCCGCTGACAGAGGAAGCGGACCAGCACCGCGGCCGGCGACTCGGTCGGGTTGAAGAAGGCCAGCGTCGTGTCGAACGGCGGGATGGTCGCGCCTTCGGCCAGGTAGCGGGTGTGACGCCCGAGCGGGTGCGTGCCCTGCTGGTACTCCTCGAGGTTGCTGAGGCCGTCGCCGTCAGGATCGCCGGCGGCATCGCTCAGGCGGGGGTCGAGGTTGAACTGCGTCTCCCAGCTGTCTGGCAACTGGTCGTTGTCGGTGTCGCTGGCCTCGTCGCCACTCGACAGACGGAACAGGAATGCGTCGGTCGGACCGCGATGGACCGAGCCTGACACCTGCAGCATCCCGGTCAGGACGACCCGTCCGACGCCATCGACGGCGATGCCGGTGGCATCGTCGTTGCCGCTGGTGCCGATGTAGGTGGCGTAGACGATCGCATCGCCGCGCAGCATGGCCACGAAGGCGTCGCGGTTGCCGGCGATGCTGACCTGCGCTGGGCGCAGCACCGGGAAGTCGGCCGACGCGCTCTGGCCGGCGAGGTAGACGCCGGTCGAATCGACGGCGATGGCGCG
>JACDAO010000813.1 GCA_013695405.1 Acidobacteriota bacterium
CGTCCGCACCATGCTGGCGCGGACCACGGCCAGCCGCGACGGCACCGTCGCCAACATCCAGGAGGCGGCCGAGGAACTGGCCACCGTCACCGACGCGCCACCGGTGCGCGATCGCAGCGGGGCGCAGCCGGTGCGGGTGGTCGAGCCGCCGACGCGATTGCGTGACTACCTGCTCACCGGCACTGGCATCGCCGGCCAGGTCCTGCTGGTCGGCTTCCTGGTCTTTTTCCTGCTGGCCTCGGGCGATCTCTACAAGCGCAAGCTGGTGAAGCTGACCGGCCCGTCGCTCAGCGAGAAGAAGATCACGGTGCAGATCATCGACGAGATCGACCAGCAAATCGGCGTCTACCTGCGGACGCTGACGGCGGTCTGCACCTTGGTCGGTCTCGCCACCTGGCTGGCCTATCGGTCTCTGGGGATGCCCAATGCGGCCATCTGGGGTCTCCTCGCGGCGATCGCCAACGTGGTGCCCTACGTCGGGCCGACCCTGGTGTCGCTGGCCGCCACCGCCATGGCGCTGGCGCATTTTGGCTCGATTGGCACCGCGCTGACGGTGGGGGGCGCCCAGGTGGTCATCACGTCGATCGAGGGTTTCCTGTTGACGCCGATGCTGATGAGCCGGTCGGCACGCATGAACCCGGTCGCGATGTTCGTCGGGTTGCTGTTCTGGGGCTGGCTGTGGGGCGCGTGGGGCATGGTGCTGGCCGTGCCGCTGTTGATGGCGATCAAAGCGGTGGCCGACCGCGTCGAGGACTTCCACGCCGTCGGCGAACTGCTCGGCGAATGACTGTCTCGGCACCGACCGATCCGGCACCGGTGGAGCTCAGCGGCGCACGCCGCTGAGCTCTTCTTCGATCACGTCGACGAACGCCTGCAGTGGCTGGGCGCCGTTGAGCTCGCGGCCGTTGACGAAGAATCCGGGCGTGCCGGTCAGGCCGAGGTCGGCGCCCTGCTGCACGTCGCGCTCGATCGCCGCCTTGGTCTGCGGCGCGGCCAGGCAGGTCGAGAACGTGCCGCCGTCCAGTCCGGCCGCCTGCGCGAAGCGAGTCAATGTGGCGTCGCTGGCGTCGCTGGTGGTGTCGGCGTACACGGCGTCGTGGAAGCTCCAGAACTTCTGCTGCTGGCCGGCACAATACGCCGCCTCCGACACGCGGCGCGCCTGCGGGTGCAGCGAGTCCAGCGGCAGGTGCTTGTACACCAGCCTGACCCGGCCCTGGTAGCGATCGAGCAACGCGGTCAGCGTCGGCTGGACCGATCGGCAGAACGGGCAGTGGAAGTCCGAATACTCGACGATCGTGACCGGCGCGGTCTCGCTGCCGCGAATCGGTGCGCCCTCAAGATCGAGAGTGGCCCGCCAGGTCGCCGGCGCCGCCAGCGTCACCTCGACCCGGGCCTTCGCACGCAGCCCGTCGACCACCACGGCGCGCCGCTCGTCGGCCTTGCGATTGACCAGGAACTCGCGGATCTGCGGCCGCAACTGGGCGGCGTCGCCGCGGATGCGGGCGCGATTGGCGGCGACGAACGCGTCGATCTCGGCGTCGCTGACGGCCGACACCTTGGCGGCGATCTCGGCCTGCTCGAACGCCTCCACCGACTGACCGCGCCGCGCCGCTTCGGCAGCCATCAGGCGCGCGTCAATCAGCGCGTCGACCTGTTTGCGCTTGAGTTGATAGGCCTGGGTCTCGAGCTTGGCCAGGTCGCCGCCGACCGCGGCGCGCACCTCTCGTTCGGTGATCGGCGTGCCGTTGACCGTCGCGAGCACCGCGCTGCTGTCGGCGCCGGATCCGCCGGTGGTGGCGCCGGCGGTTGCCCCCGCCCCCCCTTGCGCCGCGCCCTGCGCCTCGGCCGAGGAGGCCGGCGTCGACGAGCAGCCACCGGCCAGCGTCATCACACACAGGATCCAACAGACACGCATTGCGACAAGTCCTCCCAGGGCGGCGGTCACGGTCCGACCCTGGCGATGTCGTAGCCCCGTGCCGCCAGCAACTGCGGCAGGTTGTCGGGGCCGACGAGATGGAGCGTTCCGACGGCGACGAACTGCACTTCGCCCGGATGTTCGCGACGCAGGGCGTCGATTCGTGCGGCCATCCGCTGATTGCGGGCAACCAGCACGTGATGCCGGAACTTGCGGGCCAGCGCGGCGTCGTCCGGTCCGTGTGCCAGCGCCGCGGTCAAGCCGTCGGCGTTGCCGCGCAGGTACAGCGCGACCAGGCCTGCGCCGGTCATCGACGGATCCGGTGTCTCGACCTGTGTCAGTGCTGCGTCGAGCAGCGCGATCTGCTCGTCCTCGGAGAAGGCGTCGAAGACCGCCGCCTGCTCCTGCACCGTCTCGAGCCCGCCGACCTGCTTGCCGGCGGCCTCGGCATCGGCATACAGCCGTGCATCGAGCGACACCCGGCCCTGCAGCAGGTCGGGCAAGTACTCGAGCGTCGCCAGTTGCGCCATCGCCGCCCAGGGGCGAAGGCGGTCGAGCATCCCGACCAGCACCGGTGCCAGCAGCGGGGTCCGAGGCAGCAGCGCGGATCGCACCGTCGTCTCGAGCCGGGCGAACCGCGCGGCGCCGACCCGATCACGCAGCCGTTGATCGCCGGGCAACAGCAGCGCCCCGGCCATCGCGGCCTGCGCGCCGGCATCGAGCGGGATTTCGGTCAGCACGCGAGCCGACTCGGCAAAGGCCGCCGCGACCGTGGGGTGCAACGTCAGCACGCGGGCATCGGGCACGTGGATGGTCCCGAACAGCCACACGATGCCCTGCGGGCTGGTGGCCTTCCAGAGGAAGGGCGGCTGCGCCTGGGCGCGGGCGGCCGGTGATCCGGCCCACACCAGGACCAGGCCGAGGCACACCGCCGCGGCCAGCGCCCGGGGCCACGGGGCGCGACTGAGGTTCATGCTCGGTCCCATCCTGCCACAGGTTCCACCGCCAGGTTGAGCGACCGCGCCGCGGCGCCGCCAGCGACCCAGCCGCTGGCCCACGCCCACTGGAAATTGAAGCCGCCAATCCGGCCGTCGACGTCGCAGATTTCGCCGCACAGGAACAGCCGCGGGCAGGCCCGCGCTTCGAGATCGGCCGTCAGCGCGCTCAACGGCACCCCACCGGCGGTGACCTCGGCGACCGCGAAGCCACGCGTGCCGGTGATCGGCACCGGCCAGGCGGTCGCGGCGCCGACAAGTGCACGACGCGCCTCGCGCGACAAGGTCGCGCCGGACTGCACCGGGTCGACGCCTCCCAGCAGGCACACAATGTCGGCCAGTCGCTCGGGCAGTGGTGGCGACAAGGCTCGCCGGATCGGTCTGGCCCCATGCTGCTGCAACCGCCGATCGAGGTCGGCGTCGCTCGTGCCCGGCATCCACCGCACCAGCAGCCGCGCGCCCGGATCCGCGGCGACGGCGGTCTGCCAATGCCGGCTGACGTCGAGGACGGCAGGACCCGACAGGCCGTCGTTCGTGCACAGCAGCGCACCGGCGACCCGGTGCAGATGGCGGCCGGTCGAGGACGTGACCAGCAGTTCGACGTCGGCGGTCAGCCCGGAGAGCGCCCGCAACGCGTGACCGTCGGGCAGCCGCACGGGCACCAGGGCCGGAAAGACTCGCGGCGTCACCGGCACCCCGAGTGCCTGCACC
>JACDAO010000040.1 GCA_013695405.1 Acidobacteriota bacterium
GTGCTGGCGCCGACGTAGTAGACCGGGTTGCCCACGCCGTCGGCACGGCCCTTGACGATCGCGTCGGCAGCGGCGATGCCAAGACAGAACACGTTGACGAGCGGGTTGCCGGCGTAGCACGCGTCGAACACCGCCTCGCCACCGACCGTCGGGATGCCGATGCTGTTGCCGTAGCCGGCGATGCCGGCGACCACCCCGGTGACGACGCGCCTGGTGCCCGGTTGCGACAGATCACCGAACCGCAGCGAGTCGAGCAGCGCGATCGGCCGCGCGCCCATCGTGAAGATGTCGCGGATGATCCCACCCACCCCGGTCGCCGCGCCCTGGTACGGCTCGATGAACGAGGGATGGTTGTGGCTCTCGATCTTGAACACCGCCGCCAGTCCATCGCCGATGTCGACCGCGCCGGCATTCTCGCCCGGGCCCTGCAGCACCCGCAGACCCTGCGTCGGCAAGGTCTTGAGGTGCAGGCGCGAGCTCTTGTAGCTGCAGTGCTCGGACCACATCACCGAGAACATGCCGAGTTCGGTCAGGTTCGGCTCGCGGCCCAGGATGCCGAGGATGCGCGCGTACTCGTCGTCCTCGAGACCGTGGCGGGCGAGGACGTCTGGAGTGATGGCCGAAGGCGTGCTCATACGTGACGTCTCGGCTTCATCGGCCGCTCCGTGTGAAGAAGAACATCGCGACGCCGGCGTCCAGGACCGCGGCAGACAGCAGGACCAACGTCGTCGCGCCCGGGTCCGCTCCGAAATGGACGCGTCCGTCCCAGACCAGCCATGCCAGGACGCAAAGCACCAGCGCCGATAGGGCGAGCGCCCAGGCCACCGGTCGCAGCGAGACCGGCACGCGATCAGCCACGGGGCACACCACTCCACCCGAGGGCGGATTCGAACAGCACCAGGCCGTCGGCGCTGCCGAGGACACGTTCGCAGGCCCGCTCCGGATGCGGCATCAGGCCGACCACGTTGCGGGTTGGATTGCAGATGCCGGCGATGCTCCGGCTCGAGCCGTTGACGTTGGCGTCGTCGGTCACGCGGCCGTCGGCCGCGCTGTACCTGAACACGACCTGGCCGTTGCTCTCCAGGCGGTCGATGACCTCGCGGTCGGCGACGTACTGCCCCTCGCCGTGCGCGATCGGCAGCCGCAGCACCTGGCCCGGCGTACAGGCCGCAGTGAATGGCGTGGCGATCTGCTCGACCCGCACGTGCACATGTTCGCAGCGGAACTGCACCTGCTGATTGCGGATCAGCGCGCCCTCGAGCAAGCCGGCTTCGCACAGGATCTGGAATCCGTTGCAGATACCGAGCACCGGCCCACCGGCTGCTGCAAAGGCCGCGACCGCCTGCATGACTGGCGAGAAGCGGGCAATCGCGCCGGTCCGCAGGTAGTCTCCGTACGAGAACCCGCCTGGCAGCACCACCGCGTCGACGCCCCGCAACGAAGTGTCCTTGTGCCACAGGAACTCGGCGGGCTGGCCCAGCACCTGGGTCACCGCATGGTGCGCGTCGTGATCGCAGTTGGAGCCTGGGAAAACCACGACGCCGAAGGTCATCGACGTCCTGCAGGCTCGGCGCGCTCGAGCCTGAACCCCTCGATCACCGGGTTGGCGAGCAGGGTCGACGACACGTCCCGCACCAGCGCATCGGCGTCCTCGGCGTTTGCTGCCTCGACCTGCACCTCGAAGTACTTGCCCTGGCGCACGTCGGCCACGTTGCCGTAGCCGAGGCTGTGCAGCGACTCGACGATGGTCCGGCCCTGCGGGTCGAAGACGGACGGCTTGAGGGTGACGAACACGCGAACGGTGTGGAGAGGCATCGGGCTCGGGCGTGGGACTCGGGACGAGGGATTCCAGACTCAGGCTACCTGACGGCCGGACAAGTCCGGCCGCTACGTTGCGGGTCGAGCTACGTTGCAGCACCGGCGGCATCGGCCGGACCGAACACCCGATCGAACAGCGTGTCCACGTGCCGCAGTTGCTCGTCGAGGCTGAAGGCGCGATCGATCGCCTCGACCGGCAGCACCGCCGTGATCTCCGGGTCGGCAAGCAGCAGGTCGCGGAAGTCGCGCTGCTCGTGGAACGAACGCATGGCGTTGCGCTGGACCCAGTTGTAGGCCTGCTCGCGAGCGACCCCGCGCCGGGCCAGTTCGAGCAGAACCTGGCCCGAGAACACGACACCGCGTGAGCGGCCGATGTTCTCGAGCATCCGGGCCGGATAGACCATCATGCCGCTGACGATGCTGGTGAAGCGACGCAGCATGTGGTCGAGCACCAGGAAGCTGTCCGGCAGGATGACGCGCTCGACCGACGAGTGCGAGATGTCGCGCTCGTGCCACAGCGCGACGTTCTCGAGCGCCGCCATCGCGTTGCCGCGGACCAGTCGGGCCAGCCCGCACAGTTGCTCGCAGCCGACCGGGTTGCGCTTGTGCGGCATCGCCGACGACCCCTTCTGACCCTTGCCGAACGGCTCCTCGACCTCGCCGAGTTCGGTCTTCTGCAAACCACGAATCTCGAGCGCGAACTTCTCGATCGACGCGGCTGTGATTGCCAGCGTGGTCATGAGTTCGGCGTGGCGGTCGCGCTGAATCACCTGGGTGGCGATCGGCGCGGGAACCAGTCCGAGCCTGCCGCACACGCCGGCCTCGATCTCGGGCGGCAGGTGCGCGAACGTGCCGACCGCACCCGAGATCTTGCCGACGCTGATGACGGTGCGGGCGCGGCGGACGCGTTCGAGGTCGCGCTGCACCTCCGCGTACCACAAGGCCAGCTTCAGGCCGAACGTCATCGGCTCGGCATGGACGCCGTGGGTGCGGCCCATCATCGGCGTCCGACGGTGCTCGAAGGCGCGCACCTTGATGGCCTCGGCCAGTGTCGCGAGATCCTCGAGGATCAGCTCGCACGCCGCCTGCATCTGCAGGGCCAGCGCCGTGTCGACGACGTCGGACGAGGTCAGGCCGAAGTGCAGCCAGCGCGCTGACGGCCCGACCCGCTCGGCCACTGCAGTGGTGAAGGCGATGACGTCATGCTGGGTGGTCTGCTCGATCTCGTCGATGCGGGCGATGTCGAAGCCGGCGCGCTCGCGCAGATCACGGGCGGCCTGCTCGGGCACGATCCCGGCGGCAGCCATGGTCTCGGCGGCCGCCAGCTCGACGGCGAGCCAGGTCTCGAAGCGTCGCTGTTCGGCCCAGATCGCCGACATCGCCGGCTGTGCGTAACGGCGAATCATCGGATCGGGCGCAGCCAGGGCAGCAGGAGCACCGGCACGGTCAGGCCACCGCGAGGCGGGTGAAGTCGAGCGCCGACGGACCGGCCGGTCCGAGCACGGTCACGCCGAGTGTCCCGGGCACGAACAGTGCCGCCGCGACGCGACGGACGTCGTCGGACGTGGCCGCTTCGACCCCCGCGAGGATCTCGTCCAGTGTCACGTGCCGCCGGAAGTACATCTCCTGGCGAGCCAGATGGGTCATGCGACTCGAGGTGCTCTCGAGGCTGAGCATCAGGCTGCCCTTGAGGTGATCCTTGGCCCGGCGCAGTTCCTCGTCGGGGACCGCGTCGTGCCGCAGCGTGCGCAGCTCGCTGACAACCAGGTCGAGCACTTCGGCAACGCTCTCGGCGGCGCAGCCGGCGTACACCGAGAGCATCCCGGTGTCGCGGTACGACGACAGCCCGCTGAACACCGCGTAGGCCAGGCCGCGCTGCTCGCGAATGGTCTGGAACAGACGCGAGCTCATCGAGCCGCCGAGGATGATGTTCAGCAGATACGCCGCGTACCGATCGGCATGGGCCTGCGGGAAGCCTGGCGCGCCGAGCACGAGATGGCTCTGCTCGAGGTCCTTGTGGCGCTCGATCTGCGGCGGCGACACGCCCGGAGCGGTTTCCTCCCAATCGGCGCCGGCGTCGGCGACGCCGCCGAAGGCTTGCTCGACCAGGCCGCGCAGGTGGCCGTGGTCGATGTTTCCGGCCGCCGAGACGATGAAGTTGCGCCCGACGTAGGCCTCGCGGAAGTAGTCGAACAAGCCGTCACGGGTGAAGGCGCCGACCGTGTCGGGAGTGCCCAGAATCGGCCGGCCGAGCGGGTGGCCGCCCCAGTAGTGCTCGGTGAACATCTCGTGGACCAGATCGTCGGGAGTATCCTCGACCATCTTGATCTCTTCGAGAATGACCTTCTTCTCGCGCTCGACCTCGTCGGTCGGGAAGGCCGGATGCAGCACCAGGTCCGACAGGATGTCGAAGGCCCGTGGCAGGTGCTCGTCCATCACCTTGATGTAGTAGCCGGCGTACTCCTTGGACGTGAAGGCGTCCAGGTTGCCTCCCATCGAGTCGATTTCCTGGGCGATGTCCTGGGCCGACCGCCGTTCGGTGCCTTTGAACAGCATGTGCTCCACGAAGTGCGCGATGCCGCAGTGCGCCGCCGTCTCCTGTCGCGAGCCGCGCGCCAGCCACACCCCGAGGCTGACCGAGCGGACGTGCGGCATGGTTTCGGTGACGAGGCGGACGCCGTTGGGAAGCGTGTCGTGGACAATCATGGGGATGAAGGCGGGGCGCCACGCCGGCGGCTCGCCGGTGGCCGCGAAACCTGGATCATAGCAGGGCGGCCGGGCGCACGGGACCAGGTGTGGGTCACAATGGAGCGTCCCATGACCGACCTGGCCGCGATCGCCCGTTCCGGACCCGCGTCGACTGCGGTTGACCTGGCCGGTCTGACGGTCGAGGCGCTCGCCGCATTGGTGGTCGAGCTGGGGGGCAAACCCTTCCAGGGCCGGCAACTGTTCCGCTGGATTCATCGCAGGGGCGTCATCGATCTCGACGCCATGACCGATCTGCCCAAGGATCTACGGGCGCGCCTCGCCGAACAGGCGGTGGTCCGCACTCCGGAGGTCGTGCGCCGGGACGTCTCGTCGGACGGCACCACCAAGCTCCTGCTCAGGCTGGACGATGGGCGTGAGATCGAGGCGGTGTTCATCCCCGACACCCCGTCCCAGACGTTCTGCATTTCGACCCAGGTCGGCTGCGCGATGAAGTGCGTGTTCTGCCTGACCGGCACGATGGGACTGGCGCGGCATCTCTCGGCATCCGAGATTGCCGGACAGATCCGCGTCCTGGCCCGTGAGCTCGGGTTCCTCGACCGCCCCTTCAACGTCGTGCTGATGGGCATGGGCGAACCGCTGCACAACTACGACGCGACGATGGCGGCGCTGCGCCTGATTGGCAGCGCAGACGGCCTGCACGTGTCGCCGCGGCGGGTCACGCTGTCCACGGTCGGGCTGGTGCCAGGGCTGGACCGGCTGGCCGGCGAGGACTACATGCCGAACCTGGCGATCTCGCTGCACGCGACCACCGAAGCGCAGCGTGATGCGCTGGTGCCGATCAACCGCAAGTACTCGCTGAGCGATCTGATGGCGGCCTGCCGGCGCTTCCCGCTGAAGAAGCGCAGCCGGATCACCTTCGAGTACGTACTCCTCGATGGCGTCAACGACACGGCCGAGGACGCGCGGCGGCTGGTGCGGCTGATGAACGGTCTGCGCGCCAAGGTCAACCTGCTGCCGCTGAACGCGGCGACCGGCATACCGTTCGGGCGGCCAGCCGACCAGCGCGTCGACGCCTTCGCGCAGATCCTGGCCAACGCCCACATCACGGTGTCGGTGCGCAAGAGCCGTGGCCGGGACATCCGCGCCGCCTGCGGCCAGTTGGTGGTCGACAATAACAATTAGAAGATTTCACAATTTCACCCACGCCTGCGTCCTCGAAGTTCTTTGGCGCTAATGAGAGTCTGAACTTCTGCCATTTCTCAACTGCCGCCGATGTCGGTCCGGAACTGCATGCCGGCGAAGGCGATGCGCCGAACCGCCTCGTAGGCCACGGCGCGCGCCGCCGCCATGGTGTCGCCTTCACCGACCACCGTCAGCACCCGGCCGCCGGCGGTCACCAGCGCGTTGCCATTCAAGCGGGTGCCGGCGTGGAACACGTGGACGCCAGGCACGGCTTCGGCCTCTTCGATGCCGGTGATCGCGTGGCCGACCTCGATCGCCGCCGGGTAGCCACCCGAGGCGAGCACCACCCCGACCCGGGCGCCGCTCGACGGAAACAGCGCCAGGTTGCCGAGGTCGCCATGGGCCGCGGCCATCAGGATCGGCGCCAGCTCCAGGTCGAGCAGTGGCAGCACGACCTGGGCCTCGGGGTCGCCGAAGCGGACGTTGAACTCGATCACCCGCGGACCGTCCGGGGTCAGCATCAGCCCGCAGTACAGCACGCCGATGAACGGTGTCCCCTCGGCAGCCATGCCGGCCAGCACCGGGTCGACGATCGTGTCCATGATCCGCCCCGAGAGCGCCGCGTCGACCAGCGGACTGGGCGCCAG
>JACDAO010000048.1 GCA_013695405.1 Acidobacteriota bacterium
GCTCAAGGGTCAGCTGCACCCGCACTTTCTCTTCAACACGCTCAATGCCATCTCGACGCTGGTGCACCGCGACGCCGATGCGGCCGACGAGATGATCACGCGGCTCAGCGACCTGCTGCGGATGTCGCTCGACTCGATCGGGGTCCAGGAGGTGCGCCTGGGACAGGAAGTGGATTTCCTGAGCCGCTACCTGGATATCCAGCGAACCCGTTTCCAGGATCGGCTCAAGGTCGACATCAACGTGCCGGAACACCTGCTGCAGGTCTTCGTACCTAACCAGGTGCTTCAGCCGATTGCCGAGAACGCCATCAAGCATGGCCTCGCCACGCGTCCCGAGTGCGGACGCATCGAGGTCAGCGCCCGGCGCTCGGGGCACTGGCTCGATCTCGCGGTGCGCGACGACGGCCCAGGCTTCAGGCTCGGGCCGGAGGGCCTGCCGATGCGCGGCATCGGGCTGCGCAACACCCGTGAGCGGCTGCGCGAGCTGTACGGCCCGGGCGCCGTACTGACGTTGTCCAACCACCCCGATGGCGGCGCGGTCGTGCGACTGCGCCTGCCGATTGGCGACGCGGCAGAGGTGACCGCGTCGGTCGAAGGAGTCCCTGCATGACTCTGCGCACCCTGATCGTGGATGACGAACCGCTGGCGCGCGAACGCGTGCGGATGATGCTGGGCATGCACGACGACGTCGCGGTGGTCGGCGAGTATGGCGACGGCCAGCAGGCAGTCGACGCGATTCGTAGCCTCAAGCCCGACCTGGTGTTCCTCGACGTGCAGATGCCGCTGCTCGATGGCTTCGGGGTGCTGCGCGCGCTCGAGGGCGACGCGATGCCCCACGTGGTCTTCGTCACCGCGTACGACCAGTACGCGCTCAAGGCGTTCGAGGTCCATGCCCTCGACTACGTCCTCAAGCCGTTCAATGCCGAGCGGTTCTCGCAGGCACTGCAGCGGGCCCGAGGCACGATCGCGCGGGCGCACGATGGCGCCAGCGGACCGGTCGACCGCGAGCAACTCCGCGAGCTGGTGGCCTCGCTCACCGCCGAGCAGCGCGAGAAGCAGCGCATCGTCGTCAAGTCGTCCGGTCGGGTGCTCTTCGTCAAGGTCGACGACATCGACTGGATCGAAGCCGAAGGCAACTACGTGCGCCTGCACATGGGCGCGCAGTCGCATCTGCTGCGCGAGACCATGAAGGGGATGGAGTCGGTGCTCGACGCCTCGCAGTTCATCCGGATTCACCGCTCGACGATCGTCAACGCCGACCGGATTCGTGAGCTGCAGCCGCTGTTCCACGGCGAGTACGCCGTGATCCTGCGCGACGGCACCCGGCTGGTCGCCAGCCGCGGTCCGGACAACCGGCTCAAGAAGCTGCTCGCCGAAGCCGTGATTCACGGGTGAGTCGGGCGTCGTTTCAGCACGCGTAGCCGCCGGACTTGTCCGGCGGTCTCCCCTTCCGCGTCCATCAGCTTCCCCGACGGTTGCCTCGTGCCCGGTCGTGCGCCCGCCAGCATCGCTCACTCGCCGGATACAATCACCGGCATGAGTTCTCAACCCTCTCTCGGCGTCGGCGTCGTCGGTATCGGCTGGTGCGCGGCGCAGCACATCAACGCATTCATCAAGAATCCCCACACCCGCATCGTCGGCCTGTGCGGACGCGACGAGGCGCGCACGCGCGCCAATCTCGAGAAGTACGAAGTGCTGCCCCACGACGGGCGGATCACCACGCGCTTCGAGGATCTGCTCGCCGATCCCGACATCCACATCATCTCGATCGCGACACCCAACGACCTGCACGCCGAGCAGGCGATCGCGGCGGCCCGGGCCGGCAAGCACGTCCTGATCGAGAAGCCGACCGCGATGAACCTCGATGAGCTCGACCGCGTCAGCACGGCGATTCGTCAGGCGAACGTCAAGTCGATCGTCTCGTTCGAGCTACGTTTCAACCCGTACATGAAGTTCGTGCACTGGCTGCGCGAGAGCGGCCGACTCGGCAACATCCGCTTCACGCGGGTGCAGTACCTGTCACGGGTCACCGACTGGTACTCGGGCTGGGAATGGTGCCGCACCAGGCAGGGCGGTGGCAGCCACCTGCTGGCCGCCGGCTGTCACGCGGTCGATGCGCTGCGCTGGCTGTCGGGCAAGGAAGTGGTCGAGCTGAGTGCGTACCAGACGCACTTCACCGCCGGCTACGAATGGCCGACGACGATCCTGGTGAACATGAAGCTGCAGGACGAGGCGCTCGGCCACGTCAGCAGCTCCACCGATTTCCAGATGCCGTACACGTTCCAGGTGGAGGTGATGGGCGACAAGGCAACCGTGCGCGACACGACGCTGCTGTGGAAGGACGAGGTCGTCGACCTCGAGGAACTGCAGGCGGCCAACCCCTGGCCCGACCTGATCAGCCTCGAGAAGACGACCTATGGCACGGCATTCGAGGGCATCCGGATCAACACCATGATCATGCCCGACTCGGTCGACGTGGCGCACCACCCGTTCCAGGCCGAGATCGACGACCTCGTCGACGGCATCCTCACTGATCGCCAACCGGCGCTGAACGTCTTCGATGCGGAGAAGACCATGCGGATCTGCGTGCTGGCCGATCAGTCAGCCGAGCAGGGCGGCGCGGTCATCACGCTGTAAGCAGGCGCTGCTGAACCGCCGGCGCCGAGAGCGTCGGCCCCGACTCCCGACTCCTCAGGGCAAAAACGGGAACAAGCGCTTGATCTCGGCGGCGTCGGGGCGACGGCCGTACTCGCAGACCTCGAACGCCTCGGCCTGCTGGACCTTCGCGGCGCCTTCCTTGCCGTAGTACTTCTCGAGCGAGGTACGC
>JACDAO010000058.1 GCA_013695405.1 Acidobacteriota bacterium
GATGCGTGCCCCGCGTACGGGCCGGACGGGGTGTCCCGGCACCACGCCGCCCGGGCGCGCGCATGCCCTGGGTCGGAACCGTGGGGCTGCCCGCCGCCTCGCTCGTGAAGGTGCGCAGCACCGTCCCCGCCTGATCGAGGACCTCGAGCGTGACCTGCACCGCGTCGCTGCCAAGGCGGTAGTCGAGGTAGGCGAGCGCGCCGGGATAGTCGGGCGTGCGCGACGTCGCCGTGCTGATCGCCAGCCGCGCCCGCGTGGCCTCGCGCGGCGCGAACAGCGTCGCCGCGGACGGCACCGCCATCCACTGGTGCAGCCGCGACACGTCGTCGAGCACCCAGAAGCCGCGGCCCATCGTCGAGACCACCAGATCCTTGCGATGGACGCGCATGTCGGTGACCGGCGTCACCGGCAGGTCGAGCTGCCAGCGTTGCCACCGCGCGCCGTTGTCCCACGACAGGAACAGTCCGAACTCGGTGCCGGCATACAGCAGGCCTTCGCGGTCCGGATCCTCGCGGACGACCCGGGTCGGGTAATCGGCCGGGATGCCGTTGCGCCCGTCGGTCAGCTGACTCCAGGTGCGGCCGTAGTCGTCGGTCCGGTAGATGTACGGCGCCCAGTCGTCGAGCAGGTAGCGGTAGTACGCGATGTAGGCCGACCCCTTGCGGTGCGGCGACGGCTCGATCTGCTGGACCCGTCCGCCAGGCGGCAGGCCGCGCGGCGTGACGTTCTGCCAGCTCGCCCCGTCGTCGCGCGACACGTGCACCGGCCCGTCGTTGGCGCCGGACCACAGCACGCCCTTCTCGAGCGGCGACTCCTCGAACGCGTAAATGGTCGCGTACACTTCTTCGCCGGTGATGTCGCGGGTGATCGGCTCGCCGGAGACGCCCTGCCCTTCCGGCAGGTTGGCGGTCAGGTCGGGGCTGATCACCTCCCAGGTACGGCCCTCGTCGCGGGTCCGATGGACGTACTGCGAGGTGTGGTAGATGGTCGACGGGTCGTGCGGCGAGATCTCGAACGGCGAGGTGCGCTGGAAGCGGTAGCGGATGTCGCGCGACGCGTGCCCGTAGCGGTGCTGCGGGTAGACCCAGTACTGCTGCTCCTGGCCGGTCGCCAGGTTGAGCCGGCTGAACTCGCCCTTGCAGACGCCGTAGAGAATCCGCGGGTTGTCGGGGCGCGGCTTCATCGGCCCGGTCTCGCAGCCCGCGCCCTGCGACCAGTACTGCAGCGTGTCGTCGGGCGCGGTCGACATCGGTGCGTTGCTCGGCACCACCACGGTCGTATTGTCCTGCTGCGCTCCGTAGACGCGGTACGGGTACTGCGAGTCGACCTCGACCTGGTAGAGCTCGGCGGTCGGCTGGTTGTACTGCGTCGTCCAGGTCTGGCCGCCGTCGCGTGAGACGTTGGCGCCGCCGTCGTTGGACTGGATCATCAGATCAGCGTCCTCGGGGTTGATCCACATCCCGTGGTTGTCGCCATGCGGCGTCGGCACGGTGCTGAACGTCCGGCCGCCGTCGACCGACTTCCACAGCGCCAGGTTGTTGACCCAGACCACCTCGGCGTTCTTCGGATCGGCGTCGACGTAGGTGTAATAGAACGGGCGGGCAATCAGCCCGGGCTCGCTGCTGGTCTGCGTCCAGGACGCGCCACCGTCGTCGCTCCGATACAGGCCGGCCTTGGTCCCGACCGCCTCGACGATGGCGAAGAGGCGACGGGGATTGGCCCGCGAGACGTCGACGTCGATCTTGCCGAGCAGATCGGTGGGCAATCCCTCGGAGGTGCGGGCCCACGTCGAGCCGGCGTCGGTCGAGGTGTAGATGCCGCCCTCGGCGGCGGGGCCGCCGCTGATGATCGTCCAGGGCTTGCGCTGGCCGCGCCACGCGGTGGCGTAGATCCGATCGGGATTGGTCGGGTCGAGCACCACAGAGAACGCGCCGGTGCGGTCGTTGACGAACAGCACCTTGTCCCACGTCCTGCCGCCGTCGCGCGAGCGGAAGACGCCGCGCTGCGGGCCGTCCGCGAAGACCTGGCCGAGCGCCGCCACATAGACGATGTCGGGGTTGGTCGGATGGACTCTGACACTGCCAATCGCGCCGACATCGCGCAGCCCGACATGGCTCCAGGTGCGCCCGGCATCGACCGACTTGTAGACGCCGAGCCCCTTGATCACGTTGCTGCGAATCGCCGCGCTGCCGGTGCCGACGTAGATCACGTCGGGGTTCGACTCGGCGACCTCGATCGCGCCAATCGAGGCCGTCTCGAAG
>JACDAO010000086.1 GCA_013695405.1 Acidobacteriota bacterium
GCACGTGGCGGTCAAGAGCACGCCAGGGCGGCGCCGGGTGCTGATCATCGGTGGCGGCTTCGGCGGCTTGAGCGCGGCCCGGGCGCTGCGCTGGGCCGATGTCGACGTCGTGCTGGTAGACCGCCGCAACCACCACGTCTTCCAGCCGCTGCTGTACCAGGTGGCGACGGCTGGCCTGTCGCCGGGGGACATCGCCTCGCCGATCCGCTGGATCCTGCGCCGCCAGCACAATGTGCACGTGCTGCTGGCCGAGGCACAGCTGGTCGACGCCGCTGCGCGCGTGCTGCACCTGGACATCGGCCAGCTGGGCTACGACGCGCTGATCGTGGCCACGGGCGCGACGCACGCCTACTTCGGCCACGACCACTGGCAGCGGCATGCGCCGGGGCTGAAGACCCTGGAGGATGCCGGCCTGATTCGTCGCCAGCTGCTGCTCGCGTTCGAGCGTGCCGAGCGCACGACCGACGTCGCCGAGCGCAGCCGAGAGTTGACCTTCGTGATCGTCGGCGGCGGACCGACCGGCGTCGAACTGGCCGGCGCGCTGGCCGAACTGGCCAACCACTCGCTGGCCCGCGACTTTCGCAGTATCGACACCAGCAATGCCCGAATTCTGCTGATCGAGGCCGGCCCGGACATTCTGACGGCGTTCCCGCCGGATTTGCGGCAGAAGGCCGAACTGTCGTTGCGCGCGCTCGGGGTGATCGTGCGCACCCGGATGCCGGTGATCGCGATCGACGACCGCGGCGTAACGCTCGAGGGCGGCGAGCGGATCGAGGCCGGCACCGTGCTGTGGGCGGCGGGTGTGTCCGCCTCGCCGCTCGGACGCACGCTCGGCGTGCCGGTCGACCGCGCCGGCCGGGTTCACGTCGATCCCGATCTGACCGTGCCCGGCTGTCCCGACCTGTTCGTGATTGGCGACCTCGCGCACCTCGAGCAGGATGGCGCCCTGTTGCCCGGCGTGGCGACGGTGGCGATCAAGCAGGGGGAGCACGCGGTCGAGAACATCCTGCGTCGCTTCGGCAACCAGCCGCTGCGGCCCTTCCACTACCGCAGTCCGGGTAACCTGGCCACGATCGGCCGCAACGCCGCAATTGCCGATTTCGGCCGGGTCCACCTGTCCGGGGTGGTGGCGTGGTGGCTGTGGCTGTTCGTGCACGTCCTCAAGCTGACCGGCTTCCGGAACCGGCTGGCCGTCCTCACCGAGTGGGCATGGGCCTACGTCACGCAGCAGCGCGGCATCCGGTTAATCACGGGAGGCGCCGAGCCCGGCGCGTTGCCGGATCCACCGTCGCCGCCCTCGCCGCACTGAGTCTGCTCGCACCGCTGCCGCCGGGCGCGCTGATCGTCTGGCGCGGCCTCTACGCGCGCAGCCAGCCGGCGATCTCACGCGCGTCGGCGCGCCTGCCGCTTGCGACGCTCGATCTGTGGTTGCTCGTCCTGGCCGGTCTCGGGCTCTGGGCGCTGTGGCGTCGCCGCGCGGACTGGCGACTGCGCTGGACCATCGTCCCGGCGCTGGTGGTGTGGACGGCCCTCGCGTGGCTCGTGTTTCTCGCCGCCTGGGGCTGGCACTACCAGGTGCCCACGCTCGAGACCCGCTTGACGATCGCGCCGGCCGCGCTCACCCCACAGACGGGCACCCGGTTCGCCGCGATGACGGTGCGCGCCCTCAATCGCGATCATGCGGCTGCCCATGCCGCAGGCTGGCCGACCCGCGCGGCGATGCCCATCGTGCTCGCGCCGCACCTGGCCCGGGTGCTGCCGGCTCTCGGCGTGTCCTGGACGCCAGCCTGGCCGGTGCCGCGCGAGACGCTGATCGATCCGTACTTCCGCTGGGCCGGCATCGACGGGATGACCAACCCGTTCGGTCTCGACGTGGTGCTCAACAGCCGCGCCCTGCCGATCGAGGTGCCGGCCTTGACCGCGCACGAGTACGCGCATCTGGCCGGGTTTGCCGACGAGTCCGACGCCAGTGTGGTGGCATGGCTGGCCTGTCGGGACGGCGGTCCGCCGCTGCGCTACAGCGCTGCGCTGGCCGTGCTGCCACATCTGGTGGCGGGCCTGCCCGGGCCGCTGCGCCGCTCGGTGCTCGATGGATTGGACGAGGGTCCCCGCGCGGACTTGCGGGCAATTGCGGCCCGGCTCGACGAGCAGCGACCGTGGGTCCACGCACTGGCGTGGCAGACCTACGACCGATTCTTGAAAGCGAACCGGGTGGGTGAAGGGGTGGCGCGCTACGACGCGGTCGCGCGCGTGCTGATTGCCGCCGCCGATCCGGTCACGGGGCGCCTGCGGCGGGTGCCGTCGCAGTGGCCGCCGGCTCCCGGCCGGTAATCGACACGCCGCCGTTGACGGTCTCGACCCGCAGCGCCGACCCGCCACCGTTGACCTGCCCGGCGTAGTGGCGACGCCTGCGTGCGCCGTCGCTCTTGCTCGAGAAGCCGTGGACGTCGATCGGGCCGTTGACGGTTCGGACCGCCAGATCGGCCGCCAGCGTCGAGGGGACCACGACCCGCACACTGCCGTTGACGGTTTCAATCGCGGCGCCCCCTGCCGGCAGGCCCGCGAGGGTGAGGTCGACCGAGCCGTTGACGGTCTCTGCCTTGCGCAGTCCCAGCAGACCCTGGCCGCTGATCCCGCCGTTGACGGTCTCGAGTGAGACCGCGCCGGTGACGCCCTCGACATCGACGCGGCCGTTGACGGTTGTCAGCACCACCGTGGCGGTTGCGGGAAGAAGCACGTCGTACCGGACGTCCACCTGCTGGCCCATCGACAGCCCGTGCGGTCGAGGCGTGACCAGCTTGACCCGAGAAGCGCTCGCCGCGTTTTCGAGGTTCAGCTTTGCGAGCAGCTCCCGGGCCCCTTGCTCGGTGACGGCCCTGGCGGTTCGCGTCGCCTTGACCTGCACGGTCGTGCCCGGGTGGGTCCTGACGGTGATCGCTCCGTTGGTGTTCTCGACCTCGAGCGTGACGTCGCGATCGACCTGGTAGGTCCGTTCCCAGATGTCGCTGGCCTGCGCCCGCGGCCCGGCGACCATCAACTCGCAGCCGGCCGTCACCGCAGCGACTGGCACCAACAGGCAGGCCGTCAGGACGCGGATGGACATCGACATGGGCTACTCCTCGGCTGTCTGTTCGGTACGTGCCACAACAGCCAGGGTTCCATCGGTGGCTTCCCTCTGCGCGCAAATCAGACGCGAACGGTAACACCACTGACGGATTCGTAACGGACCGCTCAGCTGTGGCCCCGGCAATGTGTCGTGATTTCGTCTAAACCGGCCGAAATTACCCGGCCACTCCTGTTTCGTTCCGAGGCACAGGCGTTGCCCCTGAGTGCGACCATGGTACGTACTCGGCTCGCCAGCCTCTTCCGTCGCGGTCTCCTGGCCTTCATCGTTCTGCTGCTCACGCACGCCACCGCCGCCGCGGCCGGGTCGGTCAGTTTGTACTGGGACGCCAATTCCGAACCGGATCTGGCCGGTTACGTGCTGGTGTACGGCACTGCCCCCGGAGTCTACACCCAGTCGGTCAGCCTGCCCGCCAGCGCCACCACACACGAAATGACCAGCCTGGCCGACGGCCTTTACTATTTCGCCGTCCGGGCGTTCAGCACCGGCGGCGTGCAGAGCACGTACTCGAACGAAGTGACTGTCAGCATGCCGTTTGTCGCTTCGTCGACACCAGCGATCAGTTCTGTGAGCCCGGCGACCGGTGCCACCACCGGCGGAACCACGGTCATCGTGACGGGCAGCGGCTTCGTCACGGGCGCCGTGGTGCGGTTCGGCACCACCGCCGGGACGGTGCTGACGCTCACGAGCAACGCGATCACCGTGCGAACGCCGGCCGGTAGTGCCGGCGCGGTCGCTGTCAGCGTGACCAACCCGAACGGCGTCTCGGTCAGTCGACCCTCGGTGTTCACCTACGGCACGGCGCCCACGGTTTCCAGCGTCGCGCCGGCGGTGGGCGTGCCGAGCGGCGGCACCAGCGTCACGATCAGGGGCACGAATTTCCGTGCGGGAATGATCGTGCGCTTCGACGGGCTGCCGGCGGTGGTCAGCAGCGTCACGACCACGACGCTGGTGGCACGGACCCCGGCTCACGCCGCAGGGACCGTGACCGTGACGGTGCTGAACTCCGACGGCCAGGGCGTCCAGTTACCGGCGGCCTTTACCTACCGTGCGGTCGCTCCGACCCTGACTGCCGTGTCGCCGACCAGCGGACCAGCCGCTGGCGGTACCGACGTCACGCTGTACGGCACCAACTTCCAGGCCGGCGCCAAGGTCGCCGTGGGTACGCTGCAGGCGACCGTGGTCTCGACCACAGCCACGAGGATGGTCGTCCGGATGCCCGCGCATGCCGCGGGCCTGGTTGGCGTCACCGTGGCCAATCCCGATGCGCTGCTGGCCTCGAAGGCCAACGCCTATTCCTACCAGGGGCAGCCACCCACGATCACGGTCGTCGAACCGAATCACGGCACCCCCACCGGCGGCAACAGCGTCACGGTTCGTGGCGGACCGTTCGGAGTGGGCACATCGGTGACCATCGGTGGACTGGCGGCGGCGGTGCTCTCGCAGTCGGCCGAGGCTCTGGTAGTGCGCGCGCCCGCGCGC
>JACDAO010000102.1 GCA_013695405.1 Acidobacteriota bacterium
TCACGGTCTTCGGCTGCGGTGGCGACCGCGATCGCACCAAGCGCCCGCTGATGGGCGCGGTGGCGGCGCGTCTCAGCGACCTGGTCATCTTGACGTCGGACAACCCGCGCTCCGAGGATCCGATCGAGATCATCGAGGAGATCAAGCGTGGGCTGGTGCCGCCCGAGCGGCCGACCCGCCACGCCCGCCAGAGTGTTCCGGCGGTGCAGACCACGCCGTGGCTGGCGATCGTCGATCGCGAACAGGCGATCACCCGCGCGGTGCTCGAGGCCGAGCCCGGTGACCTGGTGGTGGTGGCCGGCAAGGGCCACGAGTCGACCCAGGTGGTCGGCGATCGGGTGCTGCCGTTCGACGACGCCGTGGTGGCGCGCGGCGCGTTGCGCCGACGCCACACCGGAGCGCTGCGATGACGACGGCGCCGTTCACCTTGAACGCGGGCGAGATGGCCACCGCATTCGGCGGCGCACTGCTGCACGGCCCGGGCGATCGCCCGCTGCCGACGGTGTCGATCGACACCCGGACGCTGCAGCCCGGCGATCTGTTCGTGGCCCTGCGCGGTCCCAACTACGACGGTCACCAATTCGTCGCCGACGCCGTCGCGCGCGGTGCCGGCGCGGTCGTCGTGCGCGAGGCGCAGAGCGTCGACGCCGGGCAGGTCCCGACGATCGTCGTCGACGACCCGTTGCGCGGCCTGCAGGACGCCGCGCACGTGATCCGCCGGCGCGCCGGCACCACCGTGGTCGGCATCACCGGCAGTGCCGGCAAGACCACGACCAAGGAGATCACCGCGACGCTGCTGGCGCGGCGATTCACCACGTTCCGCAATCGCGGCAACCTGAACAACCACATCGGGCTGCCGCTGTCGCTGTTCGAACTGCGCACCTCGCCCCGGATGGCGGTGGTCGAGTTCGGGATGAGCGGCGCCGGCGAAATCCGCCGGCTGGTGCAGATTGCCGAGCCGCAGTTGCGTGTCTGGACCAACGTCGGCGACGCCCATCTGGGGTTGTTCGCATCAGTCGACGCGATCGCCGACGCCAAGCAGGAGATCCTCGAGGGCGCCCAGGCAGGCGACGTGCTGGTCGCCAACGCCGGCGACCCGATGGTGAGCGCACGCGCGTCGCGCTTTGCGGGCCGCGTCGTCACGTTTGCCGTCGACGCGCCCGCCGACGTCTCGATCACCGGGATTCGCGCGCGCGGCCTGGACGGCACCACCGCGACGATGACGCTCGCTGGCGTGTCCCGCACGATCGAGACGCGACTGATCGGCACCGGCAATCTCGCCAACATCGCGGCGGCCGCGGCGGTCGCCGTCGAATGCGGCATCGCGCCCGACGAGGTCGTCGCGGAGGTCGCCGACCTGGTGCCGGCGGCGCACCGCGGCGAGGTGGTCAGGACCGCCGGCGGCTGGACCGTCGTCGACGACGCCTACAACTCGAGTCCGTCGGCGCTGCTGCTCGCCCTGCAGACGCTGGCGACGGCCCCTGGACGTCGCGTCGCCGTACTCGGCGAGATGCTGGAGCTGGGGGAGTTCGCCGCGAGTCGTCATGCCGATTGCGGGCATGAGGCGGCTCGGCTCGGCATCGAGGTGGTGATTGCCGTCGGTGGCGAGCCGACGCGTGCGCTGGCCGACGCCGCGCGCACATCGTCGCCAGCGGACACCGTGGTCGAGTACGTCGGCGACAGCGCCGAGGCGGCAGCGCTGGTCAGGATGCTGGTGCGTGCCGGCGACAGCATCCTGGTGAAGGGGTCGCGCGGCGTCCGTATGGAGCGGGTGGTGCAGTCGTTGATCGGGGAGGTGCGCTGATGCTGTACCACCTCCTGTTCCGGTTCCACGACACGCTGTCGTTGCTCAACGTCACGCGCTACATCACCTTTCGCACCGCCGCGGCCAGCATCACCGCGCTGGCGGTCAGCCTGCTGCTCGGCGGCTGGATGATCCGCAAGCTGCGTGAGTTCCAGATCGGTCAGGTCATCCGCCTCGAAGGTCCGGAGAGCCATCGTCCCAAGGCCGGCACGCCCACCATGGGCGGGCTGCTGATCCTTGTGTCGGCCATCGTGCCGACGCTGTTGTGGGCCGACCTGACCAATCCGTACGTCTGGATTGCCGTGCTCTCCACGTTGGCCTTCGGCGCGATCGGCTTTGCTGACGACTACCTCAAGATGACGCGGCGCAACCATCACGGGCTCCGCCCTCGTTACAAGCTGGGGGGACAACTTGTCGTCGCCCTTGCCGTCGGTGTGGTTCTGCTGGTGCTCGCCAGCAAGGGCCTCTACAACACGCGCCTGATCTTCCCGTTCTTCAAGAACCTGATACCCGATCTCGGCTACTTCTATCTGGCGTTCTCGGGCTTCGTGCTCGTTGCCTGGTCCAACGCGGTCAACCTGACCGATGGCCTCGACGGGTTGGCGATCAGCACCTTCGCCGTGACCGCCGCCACCTTCACCGCGCTGGCGTATGTGACGGGCCACGCGGTCCTGGCCGACTACCTGCTGCTGGTGCGGTTTCCGCCAGCTGGCGAGCTCACGATCTTCTGCGGCTCACTTGTCGGCGCCAGCCTCGGCTTCCTCTGGTACAACTCCTACCCCGCCGAAATCTTCATGGGCGACGTCGGTTCACTCGCCCTTGGCGGCGCGATCGGTACCGTCGCGCTGCTCATCAAACAGGAACTGCTGCTGGTGATCGTCGGCGGGGTGTTCGTGCTCGAGGCGGCGTCGGTCGTCATCCAGGTGACGTCGTTCAAACTCACCGGGAAGCGGGTCTTCCGGATGGCGCCGCTCCACCACCACTTCGAGCTGGTCGGCTGGAGCGAGCCCAAGGTCATCACCCGGTTCCTGATCGTCGCGATCGTCTGCGCGCTGTTCAGCCTGACCACGTTGAAGCTGCGATGACGACCCCGAGATACGACGTCTTCGGTCGGCACGTGGCCATCGTCGGTGGCGGGCGCAGCGGTGTGGCCGCCAGCCGGCTGGTGCAGGCGCACGGTGGTCGCGTCACGCTGATCGACGCCAAGGCGGATCTGGCCGAGCGGGCCGAACTCGAGGCGGCTGGCGTGGACCTGCTGCTCGGCGCGATGCCCGACGACCTGCCGGCGACGACCGATCTGGCGATCGTCAGTCCGGGCGTTCCGGCGGACGCGGCGCCGTTGCGCGGGGCGCGTGCCCGCGGCGTGACGGTGATTGGCGAACTGGAGTTCGCGGCGTCGCTGGTGCGTGGGCGCATCATCGCGATCACCGGGTCCAAGGGCAAGTCGACCACGACCACGCTGGTCGGCCGGATGATCGCAGGATCGGGCCGTCACGTGCTGGTCGGCGGCAACATCGGCGTGCCGCTGTCGGCGCAGGTCGAACTGTCGGGCGTCGACACGTGGCACGTGGTCGAGACCAGCAGCTTCCAGCTGGAGACCATCGTCGCGTTCCATCCGCACATCGCCGTCTGGCTCAACTTCTCGCCGGACCATCTCGATCGGCACGGCACCGAGGCGGTCTACGAGCGGGTCAAGGCGCGGATCTTCGAACACCAGACACCCGAAGACTGGGCGATCGTGCCGAGCCGCGACGATCGGATCGCACGGCATGCGGCCACCGGACGGGCCCGGATCCTCCAGGTCGGCATCGACGATCAGGTGGCCGAGGGCGTGGCCATTGCGGACGGCGTCATCGAGCGTCGCCAAGCCGGGAAGCCGGCCCAGCCGCTGGTGCCGGTTTCGGCCGTCCAGGTGATCGGCCGCCACATGCT
>JACDAO010000131.1 GCA_013695405.1 Acidobacteriota bacterium
GTCGAGCACCACGTCGTGCCCGGTCAGCCGCTCCCAGCGCGGCGTCATGACGACCGCCACCGCCGCCAGACGAATGCGGATGTCCTCCGGCGTGAGCTCGGACGGACACGACAGCAGGTGCAGGGCGGAGAACACGGGGACTCAGGGATCAGGGAACAGGGCTCATCCCGCCAATGCGACCTGCACTTCGCGCTGGCTGCCCGGGGTGACGCGGCTGCTCACCACGCGCAAGGCGCAGTCCATGCCGGTCAGGCGGCACGAGCGGGCGCCGGATCCGTCCCAGCGCGGACGGCCCTGGACCCGCACCGAGACGCCACCGGCGCTGCGCGTCACCGGTTCGCCACCGAGCACCACCATCGTCGTCTCACGGCCTTCGATCGCGCGCTGCAGACGCAGCCAGGTCGACGAGGGCAACTGACGCAGCACCGCCGACGGGATGTCACACAGGTCCAGGACGACCAGCCCGAAGCCGCCAGCCTGGGTCACCAGGTGCGCGGCCTTGACCGCACGGTGCACGGCGGTGAACGTCAGATCGGGATCGCCGCGACGAGGGCGCGCCGCCAGCAATCCCGGCGACAACGCGGTGCCGCGCACCCACAGCACCTGCGGCAGCCGCACGCCGGCCGCGGCTGCGGCCGCCGGGTCGCCGCGGTCAACCGTGTCGATCCAGGCCGCGATGTCGCCACGCGTCGTGGCGGCCACCAGAGTCGACACCAGCACGCGCGTGCGTCCGGATGATGGCGGGCCGACGATCTCGGACACGTGCCCGCGCGGCCATCCACCCGCCAGGCTGGTGTCGAGCGCCGGCACGCCGGTGGACAGCCAGCCGGTGGACGGCACCCGTCCGGCCAGGGTGCCGTCGAGCCGACGGCTCTGCAGCAACGCGTCGAGCTCGGGCCGAGCGCATGTGAGGGACATTCGTTTTTGTTTCGCCTCTACCAGAGAGTACCACGAAGGTCTGAACCTGCAGTCTGTGACCGTGGTACGGTCCTGCACGTGAGCCTCAGACGCGGATCACGACGAGGAGAGGCAAACATTGGACCGTGAACCCGACGTATCGAGTGACTTCAGCCGCCGGGACAAGGCGACCCGCGCGGCCGTGTTCGCGCTCTTCTTCATCTCTGGCTTCGCCGCATTGCTCTACCAGATCATCTGGCAGCGTGTCCTGACCACGTTTTCCGGCGCAGACGTGTTCTCCGTCACCATCGTCGTCGCTGCCTTCATGGCGGGGCTGGGGTGCGGCAGCCTTGTCGGCGGCTACGTGGCCGACCGCGTGAGCGCAGGGAAAGGCATTCTCCTGTTCGCCCTGGCGGAGCTTGCCGTTGCGCTCTTCGCCTTCGCCAGCCTCCGACTGTATTACGACGTGCTGGGCATCCGACTCGGTCACCTCGCCGACTCACCGTCGGTGCTGGCGCTCGTCCTGTTCGTGAGCCTGCTCTGGCCGACGTTCTTCATGGGCATGTCGCTGCCCCTGCTCGCAAAAGCCTTGACCCGTCGCGTGGAGGGCGCGGCGCATCTGGTCGGCTCGCTGTACGCCTTCAACACCATGGGTGCCGCCGTCGGCGCGTTCCTGACGACGTGGTGGTTCATGCGCACGCTCGGCTTCGAACGCACCGTCTATCTGGGTGCGATGCTCAACACCTGTGCCGCCCTCGGCGCCTGGCTGCTTGCCCCCTCGCTCCTTGGTGACGGTGGCGCGCGCCGTGAGATGTCGCCCCCCCGGTCGGATTCGCCGGACGATGCGCGACCTGTCACCGCGGTGGGCCACGCAGCAGCCGAGGCGTCGCGTCTTGCGGTTCCGGTCTGGATGATCGTCTACGGCCTGTCGGGGTTCATCGCGCTGTCGTTGGAAATCGTCTGGTTTCGCATGCTGGGCGTGATGCTCAAATCCAACTCGTTCACCTTCGGGCACCTGCTCTCACTCTTTCTGGCCGGACTGACGATCGGCACGTTTGCGGGCATCAAGTGGGTCGGCCGGAGCACACATCACGCGGTGGTGTTCCTCTCGCTGCAGGCGGGCATCTCCGTGTACACGGCCGTGTCGCTGCTGGCGCTGCACGGGTCTGTCGAGCACCTCCAACCGATCTGGGAATATCTGGGCCGCTACGAACCGCTCGGCTTACGCGATCCGCTGACGCAGGTCGCCCTGATGTACCTGGCGCTGCCTCTGGCGATCATCGGCCCGCCGACCGTGATGATGGGCGTGTCGTTTCCCTTCCTGCAACGGCTCGTTCACCAGGACCTCGCGGGTCTTGGCGTTCGGGTGGGGTCACTGCAGGCGGCCAACATCTTCGGCTCGATGCTGGGCGCCGGGCTGACTGGCTGGGGTCTGCTTCGCTTCCTCGGCACTGCGGCGACCTTCAAGGCACTCGTGCTCTTCGGTGCCGTGTTCGGCCTGCTGTTGCTGGTCCCCCGAAGCGGCGGCCGCCGTTCCTGGGCACCCGCCGCTGGTGCCGCAGGCCTCACCACTGGGCTGTGCCTTCTGGCCTGGCTGATGCCTGGCCAGGCATCGCTCTGGGCGACACTGCACGGCACGACACCTGACCGCATGATTCACGTCGAAGACGAATCGGGGCTGTCGGTGCTGAAGAATCCGTCGTTGAGCTTCCGGGCCGAGACCCAGGTCTTCGCGAACGGCCTCGGCCAGAGTGCCGTGCCGTTCCCGAGCCATCACGTCGCCCTCGGGCTCGTCCCCGTGATGCTGCACCCTGACCCGAAGCAGATCGCGATCGTCGGACTCGGCTCGGGTGCGACGCTGTATGCCGCCGCCGGGCGGCGCGAGACGGCGCACATCGATCTGATTGAGATTGTGGCGCCGCAACTGGAAACGTTGCGACAGCTGAGCCGGCGCAACAACGACGGGGGAATCGGCGCGCTACTCGCCGACGGCCGGATCACCTACACCTTTGGCGACGCGCGTGCAGTGCTCAGATTGAGCAACAGGAAATATGACCTCATTGAATCGGACGCCCTTCGACCGACGAGCGCGTCCGCCGGAAACCTCTACTCGATTGAATACTTCACCCTGTTGAAGAATCACCTGACGAAGGGCGGCTTCGCCGTCAGCTGGGCGCCGACCAGCCGCGTGGTCGACACGTTCGTCACGGTGTTCCCGCACGTCATGCTGTATGAGCAGCCTGACATCGCGATGCTGATTGGCAGCAATCAGCCGATCGCGTGGGATCCGGTGGCCATGCGCACGCGACTCGGCAGTCCGTTCAGCCGGGCCCACTACGCGCGCGCCAGCGTCGACATTGACCGATACTTCAAGATTTTCTCGACCGCGCAGCCCACTATCTTCAATGCAGCGCCCGGCCGCACCCGGATCGTCGACGTGAATACCGATCTGTTTCCGCGGGACGAATTCCGAGTGGCGCGCTGACGGTTGCCGCGCCTGCACTCGTCGCACCTCGCGACCGCCTGACCAACGACCACGGCGGAGGAACGGCGCTCATGCATGGGTAACAATCTGATGCCGGCGGCATGGTCGATCGTCACGTGCCGAGCCTCTCACGATCGCGGCCGCACGAACCATCCGGTTTGGCGTCGCTCAGCGTGCCGGAACCGCTGCCAACCGGGCCCAGTTTCGAGCCCAACGTGACGTCTGACGCTTACGCATCCGGAGTGGCGCTGGTCAATGGGATCCCTGGGCCGAGCCGGGCGACGATGGCGTCCACGTCATACACGCACCCCCCCCAGGTACCCCCGCTGGCCGCCTGCAACGCCGCCCACAACCGCGTCGCCCCGGGCAGCTCCGGGTGGGGCGCGAGATCGGGATGGGCCGTACGCGCCGCCAGCGTCTCGACGTCCGGTACCAGCGCACCGGTCTGCGGGTCGGCGCACACCAGGTCGACGCGGCCATGCAGGGATCGGGTGTCGATCTCGACGCGGATCAGGTCGCCGTCGCGCAGACGCCCGAGCGGCCCGCCGGCCAGCGCCTCGGGACCGACGTGACCGACGCACGGGCCGGAGGAGACGCCGGAGAACCTGGCGTCGGTGATCAACGGGGTGCCGCGCAGCGCCGGCAGGTGCTTGAGCGCCGAGGTCACCTGGTAGACCTCCTCCATGCCGGTGCCGATCGGGCCGATGCCGGCCACCACCACCACCTCGCCCGGGCGCAACCGCGAGTCGTCGTGCGCCTTGATCGCCTGCACCGCCGCGCGCTCGCTCGTGAACACCCG
>JACDAO010000139.1 GCA_013695405.1 Acidobacteriota bacterium
GTCATCGTCATCCGCACCGGATTCACGGGAGTCAAGCGAGTCGCCGCAGTTCCCGACGGAGGCGTTCTCGGTGTGGTCGAACAGCGTCCCCTGGTGGTAGAGATGCGACGGCCGGTCCGGGTCGCCAAAGCCATCAGGCGCACGCGGCATGCCCGGTGGATCGGGCGGATCTGACGGATCGGGCGCAGTCTCCTGGGAAGCTGACATGACGGCGTCGCTCGCGACAGGCCCGGCCCCGGCCGCCGCCTCACCCGCTGCTCCGTGTGGCGGTCCTTGGTTTGTGCTGTCGTTATGCTTCTTTCCCGTGCGGTGCTCGTTTCTGCCTGGTCGCGACGTCGTGCCTCTCGTACCCTTGGCGCCCCGGTCGCTGCCGCTGTGCTGCTCCTTCGAGCCGCGGCTGGCGTCGTCCTGCTGGCGGATCAGCTTGATGCGCTCCAGCATCGCTTTCAGGTGCGCCTCGATCCCGGCGGCGTCGCGCCCATAGCGCGCGGCGGACCCGGCCGCAAGCTGGTCTGCCAGGGTGGAGTCGCCCTCGGGTGGCGGATCGAGCGATACGGAAAACACCGGCAGGCGCTCGCCCCGCGCGGAGATTTTGACGTAGCAGCGGTGCTCCCCCAGCTCCACCAGATCGGGCACCTCAAGATCGCCCCCGAGCTCGTTGATCAGGTACAGGGCGTCTTCGGCGCTGGTGTGGAAGGCGAACAGGCCATCCAGGTTCGCGAACACGGTCGCCCGCAACGCGCGCTGCTGTTCCCGGTCGAGCGCCTCGAGCTTGGTCAGGCTCTGCGTTGCCAGCACCAGGTTGCAGCCGTACTTCGCCAGCTCGGACAGCATGGACTCGTAGTCGGCGCCGGGCATGGTGTGGAATTCGTCCACCACCACGCTCACCGGCCGGCGCTGCCCGGGCGGCAGCGCCGCCTGCTCCCCGACCACGAGTCCGACCAGGTTGATGATGCAGCCGCCGACCAGGGCGGCCACGTCCTCGCCCACGACCCCCTTCGCCGTGTTGACGATCACCACGGCGCCGTCGCGCAGCCAGGACGCCGGGTCAAGCGTCGAGCGAGGCTGCCCGACCACTGCCCGGCCGGCGTACGAGCCGGTGAAGCGCGAGACTTTGGTCAGCACCGGGTTGATGATCTCGACCTGCAGTCTGAGGCCAAGCTGGTCGAAGTAGCCTGTCCACCAGGCGCGGATCATGGGATCGCGCGTGTGCGCGACCACCTTCTCGCGAAAAGAGCGGATCGATAGCAGGGGCGGTACCTGGAGCACGGTGTACTGGTGGGTGCGTCCACTGCCGGGGTCGGCCGCGCAGATCGCTTCGTTCGCCTCATAGAGGGTCAGCAGCGCGAACCGGAAGGCGTCCTCCATGCGAGGGCCCCAGAAGTTGTCGAACTCGCGCCTGAACAGCGCCAGTGCGTTGGCCACAGCTTTGTCCCGGCCCCAGCCCAGCCCCGTGTCGATCAGGTTGATGCCGAACGGCCGCCGGCGCTCGGCCAGATCGAGGTACACGACGCGGTCACGCCGCGCGGGCGGTACCAGCCCCAGCACGGCGCGGGCGAGATCCCGGTGCGGGTCGACCAGCACCAGCGCCCGCGCGGACTCCCCGAACTCGCCAAGCTCGCCGGGCTCACCAGGGTCACCGGGCGCACGCTGCGCCATCGCGTGGCGTGCGAGCTGGACAAGCAGCGACGACTTGCCCCGGCGCGTCTTGGCAACCAGCAGCATGTGACGCCCCAGCAGGTCGGGCGGGAGCGCCACGGGGACGGCCCGGCCGAGCTGCGTTGAGGTCCCGATGCGGCAGCCGCGGCGCACCTCGCTGGGGAGCGGCAGGCGCCTGCGCGCGGTGGTGCGCTCCAGGAGCGGCACATCGGCGCGGGCCTGGGGCAAGTGCCACAGCCCGGCGAGCTCGCGCGTATTCAGCACCGGCGCCTGCGCGCGACCAAAGCGGCCCCCGCTGGAGAGCGCCACCAGCGCCCGCAGGTCACGCCCTCGCCGCTCAGCCGGTTCATCGATGCGTAGCGGGAAGGGACGCAGCCCGTTGCCCGTGGCGAGGTTGAACTGCCGGTAGGCGGCAGCGAGCTGGGCCAGGTGCCCCTCCACCGTCGCGCGTGGCACCGTCGCCGGCGCAA
>JACDAO010000143.1 GCA_013695405.1 Acidobacteriota bacterium
CACGCGAGGGCACCCCGGCGCGGACGCAGTGCTGGCGGCGGCGCGGGTCATGGGGCAGGCGCTGGGCTGGGCCGCGCGCCGCCAGGTCGAGGAAACTCGCGCGGTCGACCGCGTCTACGACACGCCGCTCGGGCGCGGCAACTGAGGCCGCGGCGCATCGAGCGAGTCCGCCCAGCGCTCGAACACCATCAGCGCGAACAACTGGTGGGCGTGATTGGCGCGACCGGCGACGTGTTCCTGCATCAGCCGAGCCACTTCGGCCGGGGCGAACAGGCCGCGCCGCTGGATGCGGTCAGGAGCCAGCAAATCGCGCATCAACGGCTGCAGGTCGCCGCGCAACCAGTTCTTCATCGGGATGCTGAAGCCCTCTTTCCGACGCTGCAGGATACTCGCCGGCAACACCTCGCGCAGCGCCTGCTTGAGGATCCACTTGCGTTCCCGCCCGCGCACCTTCAGGTCACCCGGCATCGAGAACGCCAGCGTCATCACGTCGGTGTCGAGGAACGGCGCCCTCGTCTCGAGTGAGGTCGCCATGCTCATGCGGTCGACCTTGACCAGGATGTCGTCGGCCAGGTAGACGCGCAGATCGGCGTACAGCGCGCGGTTCACCGGATCGTCGGCGCGATAGTCGCCGAGCGCCTCGCGCACTTCGCGATGGACGTCGCCGCCGAGCACCGCGTCGGCCATCGCCGGCGTGTACAGCCGACGACGCGCGGCCGGGTCGAGAAATGTCATCCAGCGATAGTGGCCGAGGTCGTGTGGGCCGCTGGCGATGCCGCTGATGAAGCGCTTGACCTTGTTCAGCGCGCCCTTCTTCTGCGCCGACGGCGGCACCAGGCGCGCGGCGCGATCGGCGAGTCTGAACGCGACGTCGGGCGCCACGCGCGACAGCCGCGCCGCCATCTGCTGCGCCGCATAGGCGTCGTAGCCCCCGAACAACTCGTCGCCGCCGTCACCGGCGAGCACGCCCTTGACGTGCTGGCGCGCCAGGCGCGACACCAGGTAGGTCGGGAACAGCGAGACATCGGCGAACGGCTCGTCCAGGTGCGCCACCAGCGGATCGAACAGGCCGGCCACATCCGGTGTGACCATGTCCTCGACATGGGTCAGGCCGAAGCGGGTGGCGATCTCGCGAGCGAACGGCAGCTCGTTGTAGCTCTGGTCGGTGAACCCCATGCTGAAGCTGGTCACCGTCACGCCGCGGCGACGGGCCGCGTCGGCCATGAATGCGGCGATCGCGCTCGAGTCGATGCCGCCCGACAAGAACACCCCGAGCGGGACGTCGGACATCATCTGGCGGTCGACCGCGGTCGCCAGCGCGTCGCGCACCGCGGCCGCCGCTTCCGGTACGCGCCACGCCCTGACCGGCGTCTCGGCGGCGTCCCAGTAGCGCGAGACCTGGACGCGGCCCTCGCGGTAGACCAGATAATGCGCCGCCGGCAGCTTGCGGATGCTGGTGAACAGGCTGCGCGGCGCGATCACGTACTCGTAGGTCAGGAACTGATCGAGCGCCTCCAGGTCGAACTCGCGCGACACCTCGGGGCGCACCAGCAGCGCCTTGACTTCCGACGCCAGAAACAACCCCTGCGGCGTGTTGGCGTAGAAGATCGGCTTCTCACCGGCCCGATCGCGAGCCGCCACCAGCGTCTGCGTGCGCTGGTCGAACAGCGCCAGCGCGAACATCCCGCGCAGGTGCGCGAACGCCTCGTAGCCGTACTCCTCGTAGGCGTGCAGCGCCACTTCGATGTCGGAGTGCGAGCGAAACGTGTGCCCGCGCGCGATCAGATCGGCACGCAGGTCCGGAAAGTTGTAGATCTCGCCGTTGCCGACGACGTGAACGTCGCCCGCTTCGTTGCTGAACGGTTGCTGGCCCCCGGCCAGATCCATGAACGACAGCCGCCGCATGCCCAGCCCGGCGCCGCGACAGACCAGCGTCCCCTCGTCGTCAGGACCGCGGTGCACCAGCGTGCGCACCATCTGCTGGACAGCCTCGCGCGGCACGACGGCCCGCGAATCACGATCGGCGATGGCGACGATGCCGCACATACGGGCTAGGGCTTCGGGCTCAGGGCTCAGGAAGGGCTTCGGGCTACAGGCTACAGGGTGTAGCCGTCGGACTTGTCCGACGGACTGCGTGCCGAGGTGTCGCTCTCCGGCGCTGCGCTCTCCGGCGGGCGGCCGCCCGCGTCCGTCGGCGTCCGTCGATCTCGGACGACTCGCGCCGGGGTGCCAACCGCAATCGCGAACTCCGGGATCTCTCCGACCACCACGGCCCCGGCGCCGATGATCGCGTCCCGGCCGACTCGCGATCCATCGGTCACCACGACGTGCGCGCCGAGCCAGACGTGATCGCCGACGTCGATCCCGGCAGCGGTCCGGCCCTGGTCGAGCACCGGCAGGTCGATCCGGTCGTACAGATGATCGCCGCCGACCAGGTAGGTATACGCCGCGATCAGCACCTTGCGGCCGACCCGCACCCGCGAGGCCGAGAAGATCTCGGTGTTGAAGCCGATGTTGGCCTCGTCCTCGATGACGATGTCGCCGTTCTTGCAGCTGAGGATCGTGTTGCGTCCGAGGAACACGCCTCGTCCGAGCCGAATCCCCTGGTTGTCGGTGCCCTTGGCATCGAGACAGCAGCCATCGTCGACGACCACGCGGTCGGCGATGTGAATCTTGTGCGGGTGGCGCAGCACCACGCCGGTGCCGAACACGACGTCGCGGCCGCACGACCCGAGCAGCAGTGGATACAGGCGCGACCGCAGCAGCAGCCCGAGCGCGCCCGGCATGCCCCAGCACACCAGGATGATTGCTTCGTACTTGAGCAGGGCCCACCAGCCCGGCTGCCCGATCACCAGGTCGGCGTAGCGCTGGGACTTCGACTTGCGCTCGTCGAACAGCTCACGCTGGATCACCGTGATGCGCGCGTCGTGCTCGCGTGGCGACGTCACCCCCGTGCCACGCCTCGCAAGCCGTTCGCAGCCCGGAGCGGCGGGATCGGTGTCGCTTCGGCGCCGCTGCCCTCGAGAATGTCGCGAATCACGTAGGTCGGCTTGTCCTGCGACTCGTGATAAGTGCGCGCCTGCAGTTCGGCGAGCAGACCAATGGTCAGCAACTGCAGTCCCGACGACACCAGCAGGATGCCGAACAACAGCAGCGGCCGATCGGCGATCGGCTGGTGGACGATCAGGCGCACGAACACCAGGTACAGCATGATCGCCGCACCGAGCCCGCCGAGGATCAAGCCGACCAGGCCGAAGATCTGCAGGGGCCGGGTCGCGTAATTCAACAGGAACTTGACGGTGAGCAGGTCGAGGACGACGCGGACGGTGCGCGACAAGCCGTACTTGGACGTGCCGGCCCGACGCGCGCGATGGTTGACCACCACCTCGGTGACCGTGACGCCGTACTCGCTGGCGATCGCCGGGATGAAGCGATGCATCTCGCCGTACAGGCGCAACGGCTTGACGACCTCGGCCCGGTACGCCTTGAGCGAACAGCCGTAATCGTGCAGGTCGACGCCGGTGGCCCGCGAAATCAGCTTGTTGGCGATGATCGACGGCACGCGCCGCGTGAACAGCCGGTCCTTGCGGTCCTTGCGCCAGCCGCAGACGATGTCAGCGCCTTGCTCGAGCCGCTCGACCAGCATTGGGATGTCGCGCTGGTCGTTCTGCAGGTCGCCGTCGGAGGTGACGATGATCGGCGCCCGGGCATAGGCGAAGCCGGCCGAGAACGCCGCGGTCTGGCCGAAGTTACGCCGGAAGCGGATGATCCGCAGCCGCGAGTCCTGGTGCTGCAGCCGCGCCAACACCTCGGCGCTGCCGTCCGTGCTGCCGTCGTCGATCAGCAGCACTTCGTAGGAGCGTCCCCACGGCTCCAGCGCCGCCGTCAGTTCCCGATGGAGCGCCTCGAGGTTGAGCGCTTCGTTGAAAATCGGGATGACGACGGAGATCTCTGGCATCAGCAGAACACGAAATTATACCGCACCGGCCTGCGGCGTTCGCCGCTGCCGGAGCAGCGCCCAGCCCGCCGCGCCGACCACCAGGAGCAGCGCCATGCCGAGTGCAACCGGCCGCAGATTCTGGTCGAGGAAGGTCATCGCCTGCTGCCCGTACCAGCGCGCCAGCAACGCCAGGCCGAAGTACCGGAAGCCGCGACCGAGACCGACCGCGGCGATGAACTGCCAGACGTTGATCCGGGCCACGCCCGCCAGCAGCACGAACACCTTGAACGGCGCCGGCGGCGGCAGGATTGCCGGCACCAGCACGGCCAGCAGGCCCCAGCGCTGGAAGGCGGCGAGGCCGCGCTGCGCGCGACCCGCACTGACCCACCGGCGCAGCACCTTCTCGCCGCCCTTTCGGGCGATCGCGTACATCACCAGGCAGCCGGCCACCGAGCCGAGCGTCGCCATTGCCGCGTACACCAGCCACAGGCCCGGGCGCCTGGTGACCATCCACACCAGCAGCAGATCGTTGACCTGCGGCAGCGACAGAAATGACGAGTCGAGGAAGGCGACGAGGAAGAGGCCAGGGGCCCCGAGCGCGAGGGCGAACGACTGGACCGCGGCGACGACTTTGGACATGGCGGGTGCGGCGTGCGAGCGTCGGGCAGCCGGGGCGAATCGCCCGCAGTGGCCGGGGTACTATGGCGGGATGGTCGGGCCGCTCGCCCAATCAGTATAGCCAAGCTTCCGTGCCTCCCCCGTCGTCCCGCCTGACCCTGACCGCGCGCCCGGCCTTCGTGCCGGCGCTGGCCGCGCTGATCACCTTGCTCGTCGGAGGGGTCGCAACCGCGTTCTACGCCAGTCACGACCTGACTCTGAGCCACTACGACGCCAAGGCCCACCTGGTCGTGGCGCGGCGCATTGCCGACAGCTTAACGCCGGGGTGGCGGCAGATTGGCGCGGTGTGGCTGCCGCTGCCGCATGTGCTGAATGCGCTGCCCGTGCAGGTCGACGCCTGGTATCGGTCGGGCGCGTCGGGCGTGGCCATCTCGTGGCTGTCGTTCGGGCTGGCCGGCGCGTCGCTGGCCTGGCTGGTGGCGCGGCTCTCGGGCTCGGCGGCAGCGGCCTGGGCGGCGGTGGCCGTGTTCGTGTGGCAGCCCGACCTGCTCTATCTGCAGGCGACGCCGATGACCGAGCCTCTGCTGCTGGGGTTGACCGTGCTGGGTGTGGCGCTTCTTGCGCGATGGACCGCCGACGGGGGCACCACCGCAGCCTGGCCGCCAGGCCTGGCTTTGGCGCTGGCCTGCCTGACGCGCTACGAGGCGTGGCCGGTGACGGCCGCGGCGCTGCTGGTGGC
>JACDAO010000154.1 GCA_013695405.1 Acidobacteriota bacterium
CAGAAGAACAGCACCGGGGTCACGATCAGCACATGGAGCAGCGACGAGATCATCCCGCCCAGCACCGGCGTCGCCAGCGGCTTCATAACCTCGGCGCCGACGCTCGTGCTCCACATGATCGGCAGCAGCCCCGCGACCACGGTGGAGACCGTCATCACCTTCGGGCGCAGGCGCAGCAACGCGCCCTCGATGACGGCGTCCCGCAACGCGACGCGCGTCAACGTGCCCCCGAGTTGCTGGCGCGTGCGCTCGACCGCTTCCTCGAGGTAGATGACCATCACGACGCCGGTCTGGACGGCGGTACCGAACAGCGCGATGAAGCCGACCCAGACGGCGACGGAGAAGTTGTAGCCGAGCAGCCACAACAAATACACGCCGCCGGTCAGCGCGAATGGCACGGCCAGCAGCACGTGTGCGGCTTCGACGGCAGACCCGTACGTGAAGTACAGCAGCACGAAGATGATGGCCAGCACGATCGGGATGACGATCTGCAGCCGCTCGCGGGCGCGTTCCTGGTTCTCCCACCGCCCACTCCAGCCAATGTAGTAGCCGGACGGTAACGTCACCGCGCGCGCGACGGCCTGGCGCGCCTCCTGCACAAAGCCGCCGACATCGCGTCCCTGGACGTTGAGCAGGACGGTGGCCAGCAGCAGCCCGTTCTCCGACGAGATCATCGCCGGCCCGCGCGCGTGCTCGATGCGCGCGAGCTGGCCGAGCGGAATCTGCGCCCCGCCCGGCGCGTTGACCAGCACCTGCGCCAACGCCTGCGGGTCGGCCCGGTCACCCGGCCGGTAGCGGACGCGCACCGGGAACCGTGATCGGCCCTCGATGGTCGTGGTGAGCACGGTTTCGCCAACGGCGACTTCGATCACCTGCTGCACGTCGCCGACGCCTATCCCGTACCGGGCGGCCGCGGCGCGGTCGACCTCGATGTTCAGGTACTGACCGCTCGTGACCTGCTCCGGGTAGACGTTGCTCGCCCCGGGCACGGCGCGGACCACATCAGCCACCTGACGGGCGAGGCGTTCGAGCGTCGCCAGATCCGTGCCCAGGATCTTGACGCCGACCTCCGAGCGGATGCCAGTCGTCAGCATGTCGATCCGGTTGACGATCGGCATCGTCCAGATTGGCGAGACGCCGGGCAGTTGCACGGCGCGACTCATCTCGGCGCGCAGCCGATCGGCGGTCATGCCGGGCCGCCAGGCCTCCCTGGGTTTCAGGTGGATGATCGTCTCGGTCATGTTCAGGGGCGCCGGATCGGTGGAGGTCTCGGCGCGCCCGACCTTCGCGACCGCATACGCCACCTCCGGAAACGACGCCAGGATCGTGTTCTGTCTCGCCGCGTTCCTGGTGTTCTCTTCCAGCGAGATGCTGGGGTCGGCAATCGGCATGAACATGACGTCGCCCTCGTCGAGTGGCGGCATGAACTCGCTGCCGATGCCGCGTGCCACCAGCAGCGCGCCCGCGAACAGCGCCACAGCGACTGCCACGGTGAGTGCGCGGCGCAAGAGCGCGGCTTCGAGCACCGGGCGGTACACGCGCTGGAGCCCGCGCATCACCGGATTGTCGTCTTCCCGGTGCAGCCTGCCGCCGAGCAACAGGCTGCACAGCACCGGCACGAGCGTGACCGACAGCATCGTGGCCGCCAGCACCGCGAAGGTCTTGGCGAATGCCAGCGGGTGGAACAGCTTGCCTTCCTGTCCGCTCAGAGCGAACACCGGAATGAAGGCCAGGACGATGATGGCCATCGAAAAGAAGACGGGACGCCCGACCAGCCGTGTCGACTCCAGGACGGTCTGCCACACCAGCGGCCGGTCGCGCGGATCGATGCCGCGCTGTTCCATGAAGCGGAAGGCGTTCTCGGTGACGACGATGCCGGCGTCGACCAGCACGCCAATCGCGATGGCGATCCCGGCCAGGCTCATGATGTTGGACGAAATGCCGGCGTAGTACATGCCGAGGAACGAGATCAGCACCGCCAGTGGCAGCGGCAGCGTGACGATCAGAATTGACCTGAAGTGCATCAGGAAGACGACGTGCGCGAGCGTCACGAGGACGATCTCTTCGATCAGGGCCCGCCGCAGGGTGTCGGCCGCCTGTTCGATCAGGTGTGAGCGGTCGTAGAACGGCACGATCCTGACGCCTGCAGGAAGCCCGGGCTGGATCTGCGCAATTCGCGCCTTGACCGCGTCGATGACGTCCTTGGTGTTGACGCCACTGCGCGCGACGACCACTCCGCCGACCGCTTCGCTCGATCCCTTGACCAGCGACGAGACACGAAACGCATTGCCAATCTGGACGTCGGCGACCTGCTCGACGTACACCGGCGTGCCCCCCGAGGCGCCGACCACGATCGTCCTGACGTCCTCGACCGAGTCGATCAACCCGACCCCGCGCACGATCAGCCACGCGCCGTTGGACTCCAGCACGTTGCCGCCGACATTGACGTTGCTCTCGCGAACGGCCGAGACCACCGCACTCAACGGCAGCCCGTACTGGCGGAGGCGATTGGGATCGACGTCGATCTGGTACTGCTTGACGAACCCGCCCACCGAGGCGACTTCGGCGACGCCCGGCACGGCGTTCAGCTGATAGCGGATGAACCAGTCCTGCAGGCTGCGCAGTTCACGGAGCGAGAGCGTGGAACTCTCGACCGTGTACCAGAAGACGTGGCCGACCCCGGTCGCGTCGGGCCCCAGGGTCGGGGTGACGCCGGCGGGCAGGGTCTTGGCCACCAGGCTCATGCGCTCGAGCACGCGGGCCCGCGCGAAGTACAGATCGACGTCGTCGCCGAACACGGCGTAGATCATCGAGAACCCGAACGCTGACTGCGAGCGCACGACCCGCACTCCCGCCAGTCCCTGCAGGCTGACGGTCAGCGGATAGGTGATCTGATCTTCGACCTCCTGCGGTCTGTGCCCCTGCCAGTCGGTGAAGACGATGACCTGGTTGTCGGACAGGTCGGGGATCGCGTCAATCGGCGTGGCGGTGACGGCCCACCAGCCCCAGCCCCCCAAGGCGATGCACGAGGCCAGGACGAGGAAGCGATTGCGGAGCGCGAGCTCGATGAGACGGTTGATCATGGACGACAGACCTCGCGCCCGCGTGAGCGAGCGCACATGGAGCCGAGCCGCCCATCGGCGGCGAGACGCACGGGTACTGTCGCGAGCTAGAGCAGGAAGACGGCGAGGAGGAGGTGTCGGGGGACCGAGCGGACGGGCGGCGGACGGGCGGCATGCGCGCGCACCGGCTGCCGGCGCACATCAGGCGCGACGTCAGCGAGGGTGAAGGAGACGAGCGCGGGTGTCCACGACCACGCGAGCCCCTGCGGCGTCTGCGTCGCGTCGCCGCTCTCCGAGGACCCACAGCAGCCATCGGCCTCCGCCTGACTCACCACCGACGCGGTCGATCCTGTCGGGTCGTCAGCGCCGTGCGCGTGCATCGGGCAGCCGCCCGGGCCGGTGCAGCAGGCCATGCGGGCTGCGGCCGTGCCCTGCCACCCCGCGCAGACGGCCAGGTTGCCGGCTGTCACAAGCAGCGTGAGCACGAGGACGACAAGGTGCCTGGCGGGCCGCAACACACGTCTACGGTGCAGGGACAGTGCGCCAGTTGTCAAACCAAGGACGAGGTCGACCCATTGGCCCTTGACTCTGGAGTGCGCTCCAGGGTGGATACTGCAGCCATGACTTCGTCTTGTGAGTCTCGTGAGCCCGTCGCCGGCTCAGGCGCGCCGCGATGTCCGCGCAGCGGCACGAAGGGCCCGGCCGTCGAGCTTCTGACGGTCAAGGCCCTGCTCGGGGCATTGGCGCTCAGGTCCGTCCGGCAGGGCCTGTATCGATTCTGCGCCGACCCGACCTGCGCGGTGGTGTACTTCGACGAAGCTGGCCAGGTGTTCGAGACGGCCGACCTCCGAGTGCCGGTCTGGCAGAAGGAAGCTCCCGGCGCTCGCATGATGTGTTACTGCTTTGGCGAAAACGAGGCCGCAATGGCCCGAGAAGTGGCAGAGACGGGGCGCTGCGACGCGGCGCTGCGGGTCCGCGCCGACATCGCCGCAGGCCGTTGCGCCTGCCAGGTGCGAAACCCGCGCGGCACGTGCTGCCTGGGCGATGTCGTGAGGGCCGCCGCACACATCGAGGCCCAGGCCGGTGCCGTGCGCCAGGCAGACTGCGGCTAGGGGGCGCCACTCTCGACCGACTGCGTTCATTCCGCGCACGCCGACAACCGATTACCGAGCCAATGAAGGGCATCGTCTTCAACCTGCTCGAAGAAGTCGTCAGCCGGCGCTACGGCGACGACACCTGGGATCAGCTGCTGGACGCAGCCGGGCTCGATGGCGCGTACACCTCGCTCGGCAACTATCCGGACGCGCAGTTGTTTGCGCTCGTAGCTGCAGCGTCCACGGCGCTGGACGTCCCGGCCCATGCCGTCGTGCGGTGGTTCGGCCGGGAAGCGATCCCGCTGATGGCACAGAAGTATCCGGTCTTCTTCGACAGACACACGCAGACACGGCCCTTTCTCACGACCCTGAACAGCATCATTCACCCCGAAGTGCGAAAGCTGTACCCGGGGGCTGATGTCCCCGACTTCGTGATGGACTCGTCGTCGCCTGACCTGCTGCGCATGGATTACATGTCCGCGCGCAAGCTCTGCGCCTTCGCCGAAGGACTGATCGAAGGCGCGGCGGCGCACTTCGGCGAACGCGTCTCGATCACCCACGACCGGTGCATGCACCGGGGCGACCTACAGTGCCAGCTCGAGCTGACGTTCGAGCGTGCTCCCCTAGACGCCTAGCCCCATGGCCGACGCGCTGCTCACCACACGTGTGCAGCAACTCGAGCGCCGCCTGGCCCGCGAGCGGCGCGCCAGACTCGAGGCCGAGACGGTCGCCGAGTACGGCACGCGCCAGTTGTTCGAGCGACAGCGTCAACTCGAGCTCTATCACGCCGTGTCTGATGCGGCCAACGCCGCCACGTCAGTGGAATCGGCGATCCGGGTGGCCCTGGACGGTGTCTGCACCTACACCGGCTGGCCAGTCGGCCACGCGTACGTCCGTACGCCAGGCGCTGCCCCACGGCTGGTGTCGTCGCAGCTGTGGCACCTCGACACGCCTGATGTCTTCGCCGAATTCCGTCGGGTGACCGAACACACCGACTTCGAACCGGGACGTGGCCTGCCAGGCCGGGTCATGGCCTCTGGGCGCCCGGTGTGGATCATCGACGTGACCACGGACGACAACTTCTTGCGCCGGCACGCGCTGACGCACACCTGCGTCCGGGGGGCCTTTGCGTTTCCGGTCACGGTCGGTTCGGACGTGCTTGCCGTGCTCGAGTTCTTTTCGCGTGACCCGGTGGAGGAGCAGCACGGGTGGCTCGAAATGGCGGCGCAGATCGGCATCCAGCTCGGTCGCATCTTCGAGCGCTGCTCGCATCGGGTGGTGCAGCTGGCCAAGGAGGCGGCCGAGGCAGCGAGCCGCGCCAAGAGCGACTTCCTGGCCACGATGAGCCACGAGATTCGCACGCCGATGAACGGCATCATCGGGTTCACGCACCTGCTGCTCGACACCCCGCTCACCGACGAGCAACGGCAGTTCAGCGAGACCATCCGGTCGTCGAGTGAGGGATTGCTGACGATCATCAACGACATCCTCGACTTCTCGAAGATCGAAGCCGACAAGCTGGAACTCGACGAACTGCCCTTCGACCTGCAGGCGGCAGTCGAGGAGGTCGCGAACCTGCTGTCGCACCAGGCCACGCGCAAGGGCCTGGCGTTGGTGTTGCGCCCAGACCCCAACGTGCCGCCCCGCATCGTCGGCGACGTCGGGCGCGTCCGGCAGATCCTGCTGAACCTCGTCGGCAACGCCATCAAGTTCACGCCGGACGGGCAGGTCGTGATCGCAACTACCTGTCAGGCAGGCGCCGCGGGTGCGCCAGCCACAGTGACGGTCTCGGTGACCGACACGGGCATCGGCGTGCCCTCCGACAAGCAGGCCGCGGTCTTTCAGATGTTCACGCAGGCCGACGCGTCGACCACCCGGCGCTTTGGCGGCACGGGGCTGGGACTGGCCATCGCCAAACGCCTCGTCGAGCGGATGGGCGGCCGGATCGGCGTGAGCAGCGAGCCCACACACGGCTCGACGTTCTGGTTTACGCTGCCCGTGCAGGAACCTCTCGAGGTGTCCCTCCCGGGGCCAGTGGTGGCTGACCTTCTGGCCACGATGCGGGTGCTGATCGTTGACGATCTCGACGTCAACCGCCGCGTGTTGCACGAACAACTGACGCGGTGGCAGGTCGCCCACGACGTCGCCGAGTCTGGCGCCGAGGCACTGGTGCGGCTGCAGGCCTCGGCCGGGGGCAGCACACCCTACACCGTCGCCATTCTCGATCACCCGATGCCCGGCATGGACGGCGAGATGCTCGCGCGGCTGATCCGTGCCGATCAGTCGCTAGGCCACGTCGCCCTCGTCATGCTCACCTCGAGCGGACAACCCGGCGACACCGCGCGGCTACTGGCCAGCGGCTGTGACGTGTGTCTGATCAAGCCGGTGGGGCGGCCGGCGCGGCTGAGGGACGCGCTCGTGCGCGCCATCACGCGGCGCGCATCGCGGCATCCGCGAACGACGTGCGACGTGCCGTTGGATGCTGTCGCTGTGTCTCACTCGGGCGAGCACCCGGCCATCCCGCGTTGCCGCACCCTGCTGGTCGAGGACAACGCCGTCAATCAGCGGCTGGCGCAGCGCCTGCTGGAGCGGCTGGCCTGCGACGTGGATCTCGCCTCGAACGGCCGCGACGCCGTGCAACTGGCCACGCAGTTCAACTACGACTGCATATTCATGGACTGCGGCATGCCGGAGATGGACGGATTCGAGGCGACGCAGGAAATCCGGCGACGCCAGGCTGGCCAACGACGGGTTCCGATTGTCGCGTTGACGGCCAACGTCATGGATGGCGATCGGGAGCGCTGCGTCGCAGCGGGCATGGACGACTACCTCAGCAAACCGGTGCGTCCCGCCGATCTCGAGCGGATGCTGATGCACTGGACCGCAGGGTGCCCTTCTGCCAGCGACGGAAGCCAACCAGGAGAATGCGACGATGCTGCGCACGTCGCTGGAGGGCGGCGCACGCATCACGTGCGCACGGGGCCTGCGTGACACCATCGGCTTGGCCTGGCATCCCGAGACGAAGGCCCTGTGGGGGATGGACAGCGGCGCCGACTGGAAGGGCGACCGGGTGCCGCCCGAGGAACTCAACCGCATCGAGGAGAACGCCGATCTTCGGCATGTGAGGGCTGGTGCCCTGAGCGGTACGTTCAGCACGTGACATGCG
>JACDAO010000109.1 GCA_013695405.1 Acidobacteriota bacterium
CGGCCGCGTTCGATGGAGCGACGTCACCTTGCGCCGCGATCAGGGTCGGCGCAGCCGGCCTCGCCCCATTCGCCCGCCCAAAACGAGGGGCGGCGACGCTCGCGTGATCGCCGGCCTCGGAGGCCGAACGGCAAGTGAGCGCGATCGCCATTCATCAGGTGCTGGCGACGCTCGGCTACGGCGACGCGATTGGCCACGAGGTCCTCGGCATCCAGCGCGTCCTGCGCGGCGCCGGCTACACCTCGGACATCTTCGTCGAGACCGCCGACCCGCGACTCGAGCACCTGACACGCGACTACCGCGACCTGATCGAGGACAGCGACCCCGGGAACGTCCTGATTCATCACTTCTCGATCGGCTCGCGGGCCAGCCGCGTCGCCTATGCGCTGCCGGATCGGATGGTGCTGGTCTACCACAACATCACGCCGCCGGAGTTCTTCATCGGCGTCCATCCGCTGCTGGTGCAGTTGTGCTTCATGGGCCGGCGCGAGCTGAGCGCCTACCGCGATCGCTGCGTGCTTGCGGTGGGCGACTCGGCGTTCAACGCCGCCGAGCTGCAGGCGGCTGGCTTTCCGCGGACCGCAGTGCTGCCGGTCGTGCCCAGCTTCGCGCACCTGGCGTCGACGGCCAGCGGTACCATCGCCGCCGGCTTCGACGATGGCTGGACCAACCTGCTGTTTGTCGGCCGGATGATCCCGAACAAGCGGATCGACGATCTGATCCGGATCTTCCATGCCTACAAGACCCGCTGCAATCCGCGATCGCGCCTGCTGCTGGTCGGATCCTCCGGCGGCTTCGATCTCTACTTTGCGATGCTGCAGCAGCTGGTGGCGACGCTGCGCGTGCCCGACGTGTTTTTCATGGGCCACGTCAGCAACGAGGAGCTGTCGGCGTTCTACGACGTCGCCGACCTGTTCCTCTGCGCCAGCGAGCACGAGGGATTCTGCGTTCCGCTGATGGAAGCCTTTCACAAGCGGGTGCCGGTGGTGGCCTACGCCGCCACCGCGGTGCCGGCGACAATGGATGGCGGCGGCGTGCTGCTCGACACCAAGGACCCGCAGCATGTCGCCACCGTGCTGCAGGCGATTCTCGACGACGAGCTGTTGGTCGAGGACATCCTGGCAACCCAGGACGCGGCCCTGCGGCGGCTCGAGGCGCAGGACTTCGCCGGCACCCTGCTGCGGCTGGTCGCCGAGGCCAGGGCGACCCCGCCGGGGACGGCGCCCGCGGTGGCCTTCGACTTCTGGGATCAGTTCGCGCTGCAGGAGCAGCTCGAGGAAGTGCGACAGTACCGGCCGTCGGCGTTGCGAGCGCGGCCCGAGCGCCCGGAGGACGACCCGGCCGAGGCACCGGCCTGACCGTGCCCGGCCGACCCTTGCGCGTCCATCAATGGGTGCCCGCGGCGCACCGCGGCGACGCCATCGGCGACTCGGCCCGTCGGGTGCGGGCCCTGCTGCGCGGCCGCGGCCACGACTCCGAGATCTTCGCCCTGACGATCGACGAGGATCTGCGCCACGACGTCCGCCCGTTCGACGACGCCGGGGCACGGCGCGGCGACGTCACGATCTTCCATTTCGCGGTGCCATCGCCGATGACCGACGCGTTCGCCACGCTGCCCGGCGGGCGGGTCCTGCAGTATCACAACATCACCCCGGCGCACTTCTTTGCGCCCTACGACGCCGGCATCTACCGGCTGGCGCGGATCGGCCGCGACCAGCTCGCCACCCTGGTCGGCCATGCCGACCTGGCGCTCGGCGACTCCGGCTACAACCGCGACGAGCTCGACGCGCTCGGCTTCGCCCCGACCGGGATCTTCCCGGTTGCCGTCGATCTGGCGCGAATCACCGCCGCGCCGCGCCGTCCAGCCCTGGAACGCGTGCTCGGCGACGGCCTGATCAACCTGCTGTTCGTCGGCCGGATCGCCCCCAACAAGTGCATCGAGGACCACATCCGACTGGCCGAGCACTACAAGCGCTACGTCGACAGCCGCTATCGCTTCATCTTCGTCGGCCGTCACGATGCGGTCCCGAAGTACTATGCGACGATCCGGGCGTTGATGGAGCGCTATCAGATGCCGGCCGACCGGTTCTGGTTCACCGGGCCAGTGCCCGACACCGACCTCGCGGCGTTCTACCGGTACGCGAGCGTCTACGTGTCGCTGAGCGAGCACGAGGGCTTCTGCGTGCCCCTGCTGGAGGCGATGGCCGCCGGTGTGCCGGTGCTGGCGTACGGCGCGGCCGCGGTCCCCGAGACGATGGGCGGGGCCGGCTGCGTCTTCACGCCCAAGGATCTCGAATACGCAGCCGAGTTGATCGGGCTGCTGGCGTACGACGACGGTCTGCGCGCCGCGATCATCGCCGGTCAGCGGGCCCGGCTCAGCGCCTTCGGCGCGACGCGCATGGAGGCGCACCTCGATGCCCTGCTCGCCCCGTTTCTCTGACCGCTGCCCCGGCACCAGGCCAGACAGGATGCGCCCGTGAAGATTGCGTTCATCATCCAGCGCTACGGCACCGAGATCCTCGGCGGCTCCGAGTATCACTGCCGGCTGATCGCCGAGCGCATGGCGGTGCGGCACCAGGTGGAAGTGCTGACCACCTGCGCGCGGGAATACACCACCTGGAAGAACGAATATCCCGAAGGCGTCGATCGCATCCGCGGCGTCAACGTCCGTCGCTTCCCCACCGCCCAGACGCGCGACCTCGAGTCGTTCAACCGCTACTCGGACTGGATCTTCAGTTACCCGCACAGCCGCGACGACGAACTGCGCTGGCTGCAGGAACAGGGCCCGTGGTGTCCGGCGCTGCTCGACCACCTGGAGCGTCAACACCAGCAGTACGACGTGCTGATCTTCTTCACCTACCTGTACGCGCCGACCGTGCTCGGGCTGTCGATCGCGCCGGGCAAGAGCATCCTGGTGCCGACCGCGCACGACGAGCCGGCGATTCACCTCGGCATCTACCGCGAGCTGTTCGCGACCGCCTCGGCGGTTGCCTTCAACACCGACAGCGAGCGCGCCTTCCTGATGCGCACCTTCGATCTGCACCCAGACGGTGACGAGACCGTCGGCTGCGGCGTCGACCTGCTCGACACCGAAGGCCGCGGCAAGCCGCGGCGCGGCGTCGATGCGCCGCTCGAAGGACCGCTGGTACCAGACGACGTGCCGGCGCCACAGCCCGAGTCGTCGGGCGGACCAGGCGGACGACGCGGCGGGCGCCCGCACACGCCGCCCGACGCGGCCGCCGATCCGCGCCGGACCATCGGGCAGGTGTTCCGGCGACGACACCGGCTGTTCGGCCCGCTCGCGCTTTACGGCGGCCGGATCGACCCGGGCAAGGGGTGCGAGGAGTTGTTCGAGTACTTCGGCACGTATGTCGACCAGGGCGGCGAGGCGACGTTGGCGCTGATGGGCGCCAAGCTGATGCCGATCCCCGAGGCACCGTGGGTGCGCTTTGCCGGCCTGCTCTCGGAAACCGAGCGGCTGCAGGCGCTGGCCGCCGCCGACGTGGTCGTCGTCCCTTCGCCGCTCGAGAGCCTGTCGCTGCTGGCGCTGGAGTCGATGGCGATGGGCACGCCGGTGTTGTGCAACGCCCGCGCCGAGGTGCTGGTCGAGCACTGCCGCCGCAGCAACGCCGGCCTGTATTACGCCGACCGCGACGAGTTCGTCGAGAGCGTGCGGCTGCTGATGGCCGACGCCCGCCTGCGCCGCACCCTGGGCCGCAACGGCCGCGAGTACGTCACCCAGCACTACCGCTGGGACGTCATCCTCCAGAAGTACGACCGGCTGATCGCGACCCGCAGCCGCTGACCGGCGCCCGGCACGAGACGGGGACGCACCGGCAGGGCCGCGCTACGACTTGACGCCGGAGCCAGCCGGCTCCGGCTCGTCGGCCGAGCCCTTGCGACGCCGCGGTCGGATGTCGTATCGCTTGATCATCTCGTTGAGCGTGGTTGGCTTGATGTGCAGCAACTCGGCGGCGCGCTTCTGAACGCCGCCGGCGGCCTCGAGCGTGGTCTCGATGAGGCGTCGTTCGAAGTCGCCGGTGACTTCCTTGAACGAGATGCCTTCCGGCGGCAGCACGAAGTTGGGGATCTGGAACCGGCGTGTGGTCCGCACGTGATCGGGGATCAGGTCGGGCCCGATCCGCGTGCCCGGACACAGCACCACCGCGCGCTCGATCACGTTCTCGAGTTCGCGGACATTGCCCGGCCAGTCGTACTCGAGCAACAGGTCGAGCGACTCGGGCGCCAGTTCGAGGTCGTGGCGGTTGTTCTCCTCGCCGTACTTCTCGAGGAAGTGCTGCACCAGCAGCGGGATGTCTTCCTTGCGCTCGCGCAGCGACGGCAGGTTGACGGTGATCACGTGCAGGCGGTAGTACAGGTCTTCGCGAAAGCGGTTCTCGTCGACCATCGTCCGCAGGTTGACGTTGGTGGCGGCGATGATCCGGACGTCGACCTTGATGGTGTCGACCCCGCCCAGCCGCATGAACTCGCGCTCCTGGATGACGCGCAGCAGCTTGGCCTGGGTCTCGAGCGGGACATTGCCGATCTCGTCGAAGAAGATGCTGCCCTTGTCGGCGACCTCGAACAGCCCCTTCTTGGTGGCGACCGCGCCGGTGAACGCGCCCTTGACGTGCCCGAACAGGTTGCTCTCGAGCAGATCGGGCGGCAGGTTGCCGGAGTTGACCGTGACGAACGCCTTGTCGGCACGCAGCGAGTTGATGTGCAGCGCGCGGGCGACCAGCTCCTTGCCCGTGCCGCTCTCGCCGTTGACCAGCACGGTCGAGCGGCTGCGAGCCGCCTGCAGTACCAGGTCGAACACCTGGCGCATCTTGCCGCTGCGTCCGATGATGTTCGCAAAGCGGCTGCCCTGCTGTGACTGCAGGTTCTGCTTGAGGATGCGATTCTCGCGGCTGAGGCGCGAGCGTTCGACGGCGTTGCGGACGACCACGCCGACTTCGTCGTTCTTGAACGGCTTGGTGATGTAGTCGAAGGCGCCGCGCTTCATCGCCGACAGCGCGGTCTCGACCGAGGCGAAGGCGGTGACCATGATCACCGGCAGGTCCTCGTCCATCCCCTTCAGCTCGCCGAGCACGCCCAGGCCGTCCAGGCCCGGCATCATGACGTCGACGATCGCCGCGTCGAAGGTGTGGGCGCGCGCCAGCTCGAGTCCGTCGAGGCCGTTGACCGACAGGCGCACCTCGTAGCCCTCGCGCGTCAGCAGCGCCTCGAGCACCTCGCGCATCACTTCCTCGTCGTCGATGACGAGGATCGTTCCCTTGGAGCTGGCCATGGCAGATTCTCGCGAACGCATCAGCGTGCGTTCGATTCCGCGGCGTCGCCACGCGACGACGCGAATGCCGGAAAAGACAGGGTGAAGCGGGTGCCCTGGCCGACGTGGCTGTCGCACACGATCGTGCCCTCGTGCTCCTGGACGATGCCGTACGTGATCGACAGGCCGAGCCCGGTGCCCTGCCCAATCGGCTTGGTCGAGAAGAACGGGTCGTAAATCCGGGCCAGGTGTTCGCTCGGAATGCCGGCGCCGGTGTCGCTGACCTCGATCACGACGCGGCCGTCCTCACGCCGGGTCGAGACGCCGAGCCAGCCGCCCTTGGACATCGCATCGCGGGCGTTGAGGAACAGGTTGAGGCAGACCTGCTGCAGCTTGTGCTCGATCGCGCGGACGATCGGCGCCTCGGCCTGCAGATCCTTGCGCACCTGGACGCTGACGGCGCGGAACTGGTGCTCGAGCAGCGACAGCACGTCGTTGATCACCACGTGCAGGTCGACCGGGCCGGCTTCGCTCTGAACCGGGCGCGACAGGTGCAGCAGGCTGTTGACGATCTTGGCGGCGCGAAAGGTCTGCCGCTCGATCTTCTCGAGCAGCCGGGTGCGCGGATCTTCAGGGTCGGCCTGCTCGAGCAGCATCTGGGTGAAGCTCGAGATGCCGGTGAGCGGGGTGTTGACCTCGTGCGCCACGCCAGCCGCGAGCAGACCGATCGAGGCCATCTTGTCCGAGATCTGCAGCTGCTCCTCGAGTTGCACCCGCGAGGTGATGTCCTCGAGCATCAGCACGGTGCCGGCCTGGTCGGGGGTCGCCGTGCGCAACGGAATGAGCGCGGCGTTGACCAACCGCTTGCGCGCGCCCTCCACGTGACGCGATACCAGCGGTGCCCGGTACAGCGTGGCGGTGCCGGTGCTGCCGCGCTGCGCCATCCGCACCGCCGACAGGAACTCGAGGTCGAACAACTCGTCGAGCCGGCGGCCGACGGCCGTGGCGGCCGCAACCCCGGCGATCTGCTCCATCGCCGGATTCCATCGCAGCACGATGCTGTCCGGGTCGGTCACCAGCAGGCCGTCCTGCAGCGATTCGAGCACGTTCTCGCTGAACTCGCGCATCCGGTTCAGCTCGGTGGCCTTCTCGCGCAGCGCCTGATACAGCCGGCCGTTCTCGATCGCAGTGGCGACCTGCGCGGCGACCGCGTTGACCAGCGTCAGGTCCTCGCTGCTCAGTGGTTCGCCGCTCGGTCTCGGGCCGAGGCCGATGACGGCTATCGGACCGTCCTTGGCCAGGCACGGCACGAAGTACTGCAGGCCGTGGTCGCGCCAGAATCGCACCTCCTCGTGGGCGAAGCGACTGGCCGTGAGCGGGTCGTCCAGGCTGACCACCTGCCCGCTCTCCAGGCGCGTCCCGATCCCGGACATCCGGCGCAGCACCGGCACCTCGGCGACGGGGGCGCCGACGGCGCGCTGGGCGACGAAGCCGGCCGCGTCGCCAGGGGCCGAGGTCACAAACAAGGTGATCCGCTCGACGCCGAACGTCTCCGACAGGCGATGGACCAGCCGGTCGGTGAGGCTGTCGAGATCGAGATCCGCATTGAGATCGCGGGCAAACGCCAGCAGGGCCCGGCGGTAGTCGTAGCGATCCCGGTAGTGGGCGTAGTCGAGGGCGTTCTGGATCGCGCTCTTGACCACCGGTGCCAGCAGCACCACCAGCAGCGTGGCCAGGATGGCAATGACCGAATTGTGCTGCTCGGAACCGCCGAGGAACATCTCGCTCGCGAGTCGGAGCGTGATCGTGTAGATGGTCGCGATCGCCGCGAGCACGGTGGCGTAGACCACCGTACGCTTGATGATCACCTCGACGTCCATCAGCCGGTAGCGGACCACCGCTGACGCGAAGGCCAGCGGCAGCAGGGCCAGCAGGATCACCAGCAGCCCGAGTGCCTCCCACGGCTGGTAGCCGAGAGCGTATGGCAGGCCGTAGAACATCGCGAACGGCAGCGCCCCGGCCAGCGTGCCCCAGACGATCCAGCGCAGCTGCCGGCGGGCGGTCACCGAGCGCAGCCGATCGAGGGTGCGCATCATGATCGTCTGACCGATGACCAGCGCGGCCACCAGTTGCAGCATCTCGAGGCGGTCCAGCGTCACCAGCCAGCGTTCGAGCGGGTCGCCAACCAGCGTGTCCTGCGACAGCACCCAGGCGCGCGACAGACCAAGCAGCACCGCCGGCAGGTAGATGCCGGGCAGCAGCGCGCGGCCGCGCGGCGACTTGGCCCAGGCGTCGTGGCGGTCGGGGAAGACCAGCGCGAAATGGACGAACAGCGGCGGCAGCGCCAGCATGGCCAGCACGTCGCCCCAGTAGAAGACCCAGTCCAGGCGATCGAGGCGCCCACTGTAGGAGAAGCCGCAGACCCCGAAGAACGCGACGGTCAACCAGAAGAAGTGCAGCGTGGCCGGGTCGCGTGGGCGCTGGACCCGAACCGAGCAACCGACCAGCAGCGCGAAGATCGCCACCGCCGCCAGCGCGTAGTACAGCAGTTGCTGACCATCGGGCGCAGGCTCGAGGAGCACGCGCAGCGGGCGTTCCGACCCTGCCCGGGAGATGACGTACGCCAGGCTGCGGCCGCGCTGACTGCCGTGCTGGGCATCGAGGACCTGTTCGACCCGGTCGATGCCGCGCCCGTTAATCGCCACCAGGACGTCGCCACGCTGGAGACCAGCCTGCGCGCCAGCACCCTCCGGGGAGATCTGGGCGGCGACCACCCCTTCGGCGCGTGCGTCCCAGAGCACGCCGTCCTCGACCTCGACCCACGACACCCGCATGGCGATGTTGGCCGTGACCAGCACCAGCAGCGCCGCGGTGACCAGCACGGCCACGGCGGCGCGCCCCCACTGAACGAGGCGGGGTCCCTCGGTCGTGGGCGGCCAGTAACCGTCGGTCATCATGAAGGGTCGAAGGAGGTACGCCTGGAGAAACCGGGCGTGGCAACTCCTGGCTTAGCAAACGGTGTTCCACAGCCGGTCGCGCGTGCGGCACCCCAACGCGCACGAAAAGACCGACTGGTGGCAGAGATCCTGCCTTGGAGCCGTGATGGTTCCAATGAACGGGATCGCTATGGCAGGTTTTTGGATCGCTAGAACTTCACGAGCACGCCGCCGACCACGCGCTTGGGCGGACGTACCACCAACAGCTCGTCGTAGATCGAGCCAACGGCTTCGCCAGCGCGGAACAAGTTGCGGACCGCGATCACCAGCTCCCAGTCCGCGCCGGTCGCACTCATGAACGGCAATTGCTGGGAGACCTGGACGTCGAAGCGGGCGTCGGCCGCCGCGTGGTCGAGCAGCGGACTGCGGCGCGCGAAGGCGCTGTTGACCTTGTAGGTCGCCGACACCCGGGTGCCGCTTTCCGGC
>JACDAO010000165.1 GCA_013695405.1 Acidobacteriota bacterium
ACCGTGGTCGACGACGGCCGTGGCATTCCCGTCGACATGCACGAGAGCGGCAGGTCGGCCGCCGAGGTCGTGTTGACGGTGCTGCACGCCGGCGGCAAGTTCAACCAGGAAGGCAGCGCCTACAAGGTCTCCGGCGGGCTGCACGGGGTCGGCGTGTCGGTGGTCAACGCCCTGTCCGAACTGCTCGAACTGGAGATCTGGCGCGATGGCCACGTCTACCAGCAGACCTACGTGCGCGGCGTGCCGCAGGAGCCACTCGCCGAAACCGGAATCACCCGCAAGCGCGGCACCAAGGTTCACTTCAAGCCCGACACCACCGTCTTCGAAGCGACCGTCTTCAGCTTCGACACATTGAACAACCGCCTTCGCGAACTGGCCTTTCTCAACGCCGGCATCGTCATCACGCTCGAGGACGAGCGCGGCGAAGGAAAATCGGTCCGTTACGAGTACAAGGGCGGCATCGTCGAGTACGTGCAGTTCATGAACCAGGCCAAGCGGTTGGTGCACGAGTCGCCAATCTACATGCGCGGCGAGCGCCACGAGATCGAGGTCGAGATCGCGCTGCAGTGGAACGATTCCTACGACGAGAGCTTGTATACCTTCGCCAACAACATCAACACCCATGAAGGTGGCTTCCATCTCTCCGGCTTCCGCGCCGCGCTGACCCGCACCATCAACGTCTACGCCGCCGCCAACAACCTGACCAAGGATCTCAAGGACGTCTCGATCAGCGGCGACGACGCGCGTGAGGGCCTGGCCGGGGTCATCAGCGTCAAGATCCCAAACCCCCAGTTCGAGGGGCAGACCAAGACCAAGCTCGGGAACACCGAAGTCAAGGGCATCGTCGAGGCGATCGTCAACGAGCGGCTCGGGGCGTTCCTCGAGGAGCACCCGGCCGTGGCCAAGGCGGTCGTCAACAAGGCGATCGAGGCGGCGCGCGCGCGCGAGGCGGCACGCAAGGCCCGCGACCTGGTGCGCCGCAAGGGCGCCCTCGACGGCAGTTCGCTGCCCGGCAAACTCGCTGACTGCCAGGAGCGGGATCCGGCGCAGAGCGAGATCTACATCGTCGAAGGCGACTCGGCCGGCGGCTCGGCCAAGCAGGGACGGGACCGGAAGTTCCAGGCGATCCTGCCGATCAAGGGCAAGATCCTCAACGTCGAGAAGGCTCGTTTCGACAAGATGCTGAGCAGCGACGAGATCAAGACGATGATCGCGGCGCTCGGCACCGGCATCGGCCGCAAGCGCGACGAACAGGATCGCGACGGCTTCGACATCAGCAAGCTGCGCTACCACCGCGTCATCATCATGACCGACGCCGACGTCGACGGATCGCACATCCGGACGCTGCTGCTGACGTTCTTCTACCGGCAGATGCGCGAGTTGATCGACAACGGCCACGTCTACATCGCGCAGCCGCCGCTGTATCGCGCCAAGCGTGGCAAGCAGGAGGTCTACATCAAGAACGATCAGGACCTCGAGACCTACCTGATTCGCCGGGCCGCAGACTCACGGGTGCTCCGTCTGCTCGACCACGATCGCGAAGTCAGTGGCGAGGCGCTCGAAGCCCTGCTGCTCAAGATGATCACTTTTGACCGGCACCTGCGCCACGTCGAGCGGCGCGGTGTCCCCGAGGACGTGATCCGGGCCCTGCTCGCGGTCAGCGCCCGCGACCGCGAGTTCTTCAGCGACCGCCAGCGCATGGACGCCATAGCCGGCTCGCTCAGCAGAGATCAGCGCCAGGTCACCGTGGTGGTCGACGAGGAGCACAACGCCTTCCTGCTCGAAGTGGACGACCGCAGCGCCGGGTACCCGCGGGTGTCGCGCGCCGGCCTCGAGTTCGCGCAGACGCCGGATTTCCGCACGCTGCTCAACAGCTTTCGGGAGGTCGCCGACATCACCGGCCGGATGGTCGTCAGCCAGATCGGCGGCGTGGTCGAGGAGGTCGAGGAGACGCCGCCGCCCGCGACGCCTGGCGAAGCCGCCGAACCACCAGTCGAGACCGCCGTCGAACCGGTGCGCCGCACGCCGCGGCGCGAGGCCGACCACCAGGTGCAGTCGATGTCGCAGGTGGTCGACTACTTTCTCGAGGTCGGCCGCAAGGGCGTGGCGATCAACCGCTACAAGGGCCTCGGTGAGATGAATCCAGACACCCTCTGGGAGACCACGATGAAGCCCGAGGTTCGCACCCTGCTGCAGGTGCGCGCCGAGGATCAGGCGCAGGCCGACCTGATGTTCTCCACCCTGATGGGCGACCAGGTCGAGCCGCGTCGCAAGTTCATCGAGGACAACGCCCTCGATGTCAAGAACCTCGACGTCTAGTTCGCATCCGCTGACGCATCCGCGCCAACGTAGCCACGGAAGCCCCCGCCCTTATGAGCACCATAGTCAACCGCGTCCCGGTCAACATCGAAGACGAGATGCGTCGCTCGTACATGGATTACGCGATGAGCGTGATCATCGGGCGCGCGCTGCCCGACGTGCGGGACGGCCTCAAGCCGGCGCACCGGCGGGTGCTCTATGCGATGCGGCAGATGGGCCTGCTCAGCACTCGTTCGTACCGCAAGTGCGCGAAGATCGTCGGCGAAGTGATCGGCAACTATCACCCGCACGGCGACGCGCCGGCCTACGACACGCTGGTCCGGCTCGCCCAGGATTTCAACATGCGATATCCCCTGGTCGACGGCCAGGGCAACTTCGGCAGCGTCGACGGCGACCGCCCGGCCGCCTACCGGTACACCGAGGCCCGGCTAGAGGCGCTTGCCGAAGCGCTGATGGCCGATCTGGACAAGGACACGGTCGACCACGTCCCGAACTTCGACGAGACGACCACCGAACCGTCGGTGCTGCCGACCCCGATTCCCAACCTGCTGGTCAACGGCTCGTCGGGGATCGCAGTCGGCATGGCGACCAACATCCCGCCGCACAACCTGACCGAGGTGGTCAACGGAATCATCGCCATCGCCGATCCCGACGTCGCCTTCATGGAGGGTGAGGACGGGCGGCCCGAGCCGTTGACGCGCGACGAGAAGCGTCGCCGCCTGCACGCGCACATCAGCGGCCCCGACTTTCCGACCGGCGGCTTCCTGGTCGGACGTGCCGGCATCTACTCGGCCTACACCACCGGCCGCGGCACCGTCATCATGCGCGCCCGGACCGACGTCGAACCGCTCGCGCGCGGTGGCGATCGCCAGGCCATTGTCGTGACCGAGATTCCCTACCAGGTCAACAAGGCCAAGCTGATCGAACGCATCGCCGACCTGGTGCGGGACAAGACCATCGAGGGCATCTCCGACATCCGTGACGAATCGGACCGCAAGGGCATGCGGGTCGTGATCGAACTCAAGCGCGGCGAGTTTCCCGACGTCGTGCTCAACAACCTGTTCAAGCACACGCCGCTGCAGTCCTCGTTCGGCATCATCATGCTGGCGATCGTCGACGGACGGCCGCGTGTGCTGCCGCTGCTCGAACTGGTCGAGCGGTTCGTCGAGTTCCGTCGTGAAGTGGTGCGCCGCCGCATCGAGTTCGAGTTGCGCAAGGCCGAATCGCGCGCCCACATCCTCGAGGGTCTGAAGATTGCCCTCGACCAGCTCGATGCCGTGATCACCCTGATTCGTGCCGCCAAGAGCCCAGGCGAAGCGCGCGACGGGCTGATGACGACCTTTGGCCTCAGCCAGATCCAGGCCCAGGCGATTCTGGACATGCAACTCCAGCGGCTGACCGGCCTGGAGCGTCAGAAAATCCTCGACGAACTCGCAGAAATCATCGGCGAGATTGAGCGCCTGCGCGCCATTCTCGGCAGCGATCGCCTGGTCATGCAGATCGTCATCACCGAGCTGAAGGCCGCGCGAGACAAGTTCGGCGACGCCCGCCGCACCGAGATCATCGAGGACAGCAGCGACATCAACGTGCTGGATCTGATCGCCGACGAGGAGATGGCGATCACGGTCAGTCACAAGGGCTACATCAAGCGGAGCGCGCTCGACGAATACCGGTTCCAGGGACGCGGCGGCGCCGGCACCATCGGCATGCGCCTGCCCGACGACGACTACGTGCAGCACCTGTTCGTCGCCTCGACGCATGCCTGGCTGATCGTGTTCTCGGATCGCGGTCGCGCCTACTGGCTGCGGGTCTACGAGATCCCCGACACCGGTCGTGACGCTCGGGGCAAATCGCTCGCCAACCTGGTGCAGATGAGTGCCGGCGAGAAGGTCGCCGACGTGGTCGCGATTCGCGACTTCCCGGCCGAAGAAGGCCTGCGCTTCGTGGTGATGGGCACCCGCATGGGGACCATCAAGAAGACCGACCTCAAGGCCTACTCGAACCCGCGCGCCGGTGGCATCATCGCGATGGGCGTCGACGACGACGACGAGATCATCGCGGTGCAGTTGTCACGCGGCAGCGACCAGGTCTTCATCGGCACTCGCGGTGGCGTCGCGATCCGCTTCCCCGAGAACCGGGTCCGGGCGATGGGTCGCACCGCATACGGCGTGCGCGGCATCGCGCTGCGCAATGGCGACGACGTGGTCGCGATGGAAGTGGTCGACGAAACGGGCGCGATGCTGACCGTGACGGCCAGGGGTTACGGCAAGCGCACGCCGCTGGCCGAGTACCGTATCCAGGGGCGTGGCGGGTTCGGCATCCGCAACATCCAGTCGTCGGACCGCAACGGCACCGTCGTCGGCATCACCCACGTCGACGACTCGAACCAGGTGCTGATCATCACTCAGCAGGGCAAGGTGATCCGCATGGCGGTGGCGCCGCTCCGCCCGATCGGGCGCAACACGCAGGGGGTGCGGTTGATCCGGCTCGACGACGGCGACCGGGTCGAAGCGATTGCCCGGCTCGACATCGCCGCAGTGGTGGTCGGTGCGATTGACGCGGTCGCGCCTCTCGAGACGGCACCGCCCGACGGCGCGCTGGAAGAGCCGCTCGAGGAACCGGAAGACGATCTCGGAGAAGACGACATCGACGACGACGAACCCGAGGACGAGCCGGACGAGAGGTAGGCGTCGGACTCGTCTGCGGCCGCTACACCGGCTGCAGCCGCGCATAGCGCGCGATCAGCTTCTTGGTGCCGACCGTCGCGAAGTGCACGGTCAGCTTCAGGTCCTCGCCCTTGCCGTCGATCTCGCGGACCGTGCCGACGCCGAACTGCGCGTGGCGCACCTTCTGGCCAGGCGTCAACTGCACGCCGTCGCTCGACTGATCCTCGTCTTCGTACTTGTAGACCGGCACCGCACCGTCGTCGCGCACCGGCGGGCGTCGTCCGTACGGGTTCGGCCGCGACTCGTAGGAGGTCGACCGTCGGGCGCCGTAGCCAGTGTGCCCGCCGCTGCCGGAGCGCGTGTAGGACGGCGTCTCGAGCACCAGGTCCCTGGGAATTTCCTCGAGGAAGCGCGACGGCACAGTGTTCTGGTACTCGCCGAACACCCGTCGACGCGCGGCGCTGGTCAGGATCAATCGCGATTGGGCGCGGGTCATGCCGACGTAGCAGAGCCGCCGTTCTTCCTCGATCTGTTCCTGATCCTCGCCAGCCCGCGAGTGCGGGAACAGGCCTTCCTCCATCCCGGCGATCGCCACCACCGGGAACTCCAGCCCCTTGGCTGCGTGCATGGTCATCAACCAGACGCGCGCGCCGCTGGCGCCCTGCGCCTCGTCGGCCTCCGACAGCAACGACAGTCGATCGACGAAGCCACCCACCGACGTGTCGGTCTCGCGGGCTTCGTACTCGCGCGCGGCCGAAACCAGCTCGGCGAGATTCTGGATCCGGCCTTCGGCTTCCTCGGTGTTCTCGTCGCGGAGCGCCTTGATGTACCCGGACTGATCGAGCATCTTGCCGATCACGGTGGAGACCGGCTCGGCGCGGGCGATTCCGGTGAGAGCCTCGATCGCCTCGACGAAGCTCTTGAGGGCGTTGTGGCTGCGAGCTGGCAGGCTGCGCGACGACAACAGGCGCGAACTGCGCGCCCACAGCGAACGCGACGCGGTCATCTCGAACAGGCCGGCGGCGAGCATCGGTGGGGCGCCGCTCGGTGCGACAGTGTCGTCGTCGCGGTCGAGGGCGTCGGTGACCGCCTTGCCGATACCGCGCGTCGGTACGTTGACGACCCGGCGAAAGCTGACGTCGTCGTGCGGATTGATGATCAGCTTCAGGTACGAGAGTGCGTCCTTGACTTCCTTGCGCTCGTAGAAGCGGACGCTGCCGATGATCCGGTAGGGTGTGCCGTCGCGCATCAGCTGGTCCTCGAGAACGCGCGACTGCGAGTTGAGCCGGTACAGGATCGCGACGGTCGCGTCGCGTCGCGCAGTCAGTTCCTGGCGGAGCTGGCGGGCCAGGAACGAGGCCTCCTCCAGTTCGTCCTCGCCACGGAAACAGGTAAGGAGGTCGCCTCCCTTTCGCTCGGTCCAGAGGCGCTTGTCCTTGCGATTCCGGTTCTGGCTGATGACCGCCGATGCGGCGTCGAGGATGGTCTGGGTCGAGCGGTAGTTACGCTCGAGACGCACGGTCATCGCCTCGGGGAAGTCCTGCTCGAAGTCGAGGATGTTGCGAAGGTCGGCACCGCGCCACTTGTAGATCGACTGGTCCGGATCGCCGACCACCGCCAGGTTGTGCCGGTCGCCGACCAGGTGCTTGATCAGCAGGTACTGCGGGCGGTTGGTGTCCTGATACTCGTCGATCATCACGTAGCGGAACTGGCGCTGATACCTGGAGCGTACGCCGGCGTGTTCGAACAACTCGACGGTCTTGAGCAGCAAGTCGTCGAAGTCGAGCGCATCGGCCCGTTCGAGCGCGGCGGTGTAGCCGGCGTAGATCTTCGAGATCTGCTCGTCGCGATAGTTGCCGGTCGCCAGAGCCGCCGGCCCTTCCATTCGGTTCTTGGCCTGGCTGATGCGCGACAGCACCTGCCGCGGCTGGATGACCTTGTCGTCGATCTGCAGTTCGCGCATCACCTGCTTGACTGCGCTCGCCTGGTCGCTGCTGTCGTAGATCACGAAGTCGCGTGACAATCCGATGGCCGGCGACTCGCGGCGCAGCAGACGTGCGCAGAGCGAGTGGAAGGTCGAGATCCAGACGTCCCTGGCGTCCGGCCCGATCAGCGCCGCGACGCGTTCGCGCATCTCCTCGGCCGCCTTGTTGGTGAAGGTCACCGCGAGGACTTCGAAAGGCCGGGCCAGGCCACTGCCAACCAGATAGGCCATCCGGTAGGCAATGACCCGCGTCTTGCCCGAACCCGCGCCCGCCAGGATCAGCACCGGCCCATCGGTGTGCAGCACCGCCTCCCGCTGTTCGGGGTTCAGGTCGGCGACGAAGTCAGCCGGGGCTGGGCGCTGGGTGCTGGGTGCTGAGGTGGGCGCGGGCGTAACAGGCGAGTTCACGAAGAACACCTCATGCGAGGCAGTACTGCTGGCGGTACGCCTGCATTATACCGTCGTCAGTCGTTGCGTCGCCCCCAGCTCTTGGCCTGAGCCCCAGCCTCCAGTCCCCAGCTCCGACGGCCCTCACTCCACCGTGACACTCTTCGCCAGGTTGCGTGGCTGATCGACGTCGCATCCGCGGCGCACCGCGACGTGATAAGCCAGCAGCTGCAACGGCACGGTCATCGTGATCGGCGACATCAGCGGATGCACCGGCGGCAGCACGACGCGGGCGTCGTGCTGGGGATCGAGCAGCGACCACAGGTGTGGCTCGCCTTCCTCGGTGATGGCAATCACTGCTCCACCACGGGCCTTGGCCTCCTGGACGTTGCCGAGCATCTTCTCGAAGACGTGGTCGCGCGGGGCCAGGGCCACCACCGGCAGCTTCTCGTCGATCAGCGCGATCGGCCCGTGCTTCATCTCGCCCGCCGGGTAGCCTTCGGCGTGGATGTACGACACTTCCTTGAGCTTGAGCGCGCCCTCGAGGGCGATAGGGTAGTGCATGCCGCGGCCGAGAAACAGGAAGTCCGATCGCTGGTAGAAGCGGCGTGCGATGTCCTCCACCAGCGGCGCCGCCGACAGGACCTGCTCGAGATGCCGGGGCAGCTCGGTCAGCGCCTGCAGAATCGGACGGACCGCGTCGGGATGCATGGTGCCTCGCGTGCGGGCCAGCTTGAGCGCCAACAAGACCAGTGCGACCAACTGCGTGGTGAACGCCTTGGTCGAGGCGACGCCAATCTCAGGCCCGGCATGCGTGTGGATCGTGCCCTCGGCTTCGCGGGTCGCCATGCTGCCGACGACATTGCAGATGGCGATGC
>JACDAO010000167.1 GCA_013695405.1 Acidobacteriota bacterium
TGGGTGTCGGACTTCACCTACGTCGCGACCTGGGGCGGCTTCGTGTTCGTGGCGTTCGTGATCGACGTCTTCGCGCGGCGCATCGTGGGGTGGCGCGTGTCGGCGTCGATGCGGACCGACTTCGTGCTGGATGCGCTGGAGCAGGCGATCTACGCACGCGGTCACGACACCCTCACCGACTTGGTGCACCATTCGGATCGGGGATCGCAATATCTGTCCATGCGCTACACCGATCGCCTCGCTGATGCCGGCATCGCGCCGTCCGTGAGCAGTCAAGGCGATGCGTTCGATAACGCCCTCGCCGAGTCGGTGATTGGGCTCTTAAAGACGGAGGTGATTCGACGACGGGGACCCGTGGAAGACGCTCGAGGCGGTCGAGTTCGCGACACTCGTGTGGGTCGACTGGTTCAACATGCGGCGGTTGCTTGGCCCGATCGGGGACATCCCGCCAGCAGAGTTCGAAGCGCAGTACTATGCCCAGGCCGCCGTGGCGTGATTCAACGAATTCAGTCTCCGACAATCCCGGTACGCTTCAGTTTTGCCCTTGCCTGGCACGGACGACCCGTGTCAGCAAGCGTCGTTCAGGAGGTCGTCACGTGCGTACTCGCCCGCTCTCCATCCTCGGCCGCACATCAGAGTCCCAGAGTGCACAGTTAGGTCTGATTGGCCAGCGTCCGCGACAGGAGCGGCCCTGTCCGTCGGGAGGAGGGCAGTTGCACGGTCAGGTGTGCCGGGACGTCGGGGCTATCCAACGTGGAAGGCTCCTTTCACTGGAGGTCTACATGCGAAGAGCGAGCATCGTTGTCATCGTACTGGCCGTTCTGGCAGCAGCAGGTTCGCTGCATGCCCAGGTGACTACGGCAACTCTCATGGGCCTCGTGCGTGATGCGTCCGGGTCGGTCATCCCGGGAGCGACCGTCGTCGCGACGCACGACGCAACAGGTGTCCCCAGGGAGACCGTGACGGACGCCAATGGGGACTTCGTTCTCACAGCGCTCCCCAATGGCTCCTACTCCGTAAGAATCGAGCTAGCCGGCTTCAACACCCTTACGAGCAGTGGACTGTCGCTGGGGTCTGGCCAGACTGCACAACACACCTTCACGCTGGAAATCGGCACGATGGAGGAGACGGTCACGGTCGAAGGCGGCTCCGCCCTGATCGAGACCGCCTCCTCGAGCCAGTCGAACTCTCTCGGCCTGCAGGAAGTCCAGGAACTTCCGGTCAGCCGACGCAACATCACCAATCTCCTTGGCCTCATCCCAGGCGTCACGACGAATGCGAACGGGATGGTCCAGATGAACGGCGTGGCGGGTGGAGGCACTGGTCTCACGGTGGATGGGACTGAGGCCAACTCGAATCCGGAAGCGCGATCCCTGTCTCAATACGGCGCTCAGAACCAGATCTCGGTCATGAGCATCGATGCCATCCAAGAAGTGCAGGTCATCAAGGGAGTCCTCCCGGCAGAGTACGGTGGAGTCGCCGGTGGCCAGGTGAACATGATCAGCCGTTCCGGCGCCAATCGCCCTTTCGGGACCGTGTTCTACAACCTGCAAAACGACGTACTGAATGCCCGTCCATTCTTCTCACCTGGCGCCAAACCGGACGTCAACTTCAATCAATACGGCGGAACGCTTGGCGGCCCCATTCTGCGGAATCGTCTCTTCTTCTTCGGCGCATACGAGGGCTATCGCGAGACAGCACAGATCCCTCTTACTGGCCTGGTCCCCACGCCACAGACGAGAGCCGCTTTGCTGGCTGCTCTCCCGTTTGCGGAAACGAAGATAGCACTCGACACGCTCCCTGAACCGACCGAAGCGGTCGTATCGTCGACCGGCGTCGTCGACACGCGCGTCGGCCGCTATCGCGGCTTGGGAACACGTACACGGTCCGAAGATCACGTCATTCTCAAGACTGACCTCTCTGTCTTCAACGGTGCCACATTGGCAACGACGTATTCGCGAATGCGGCCATACACGCTCGAGCCTCGCTTCAACGTGAACGGCTCAAACGACCGAGTCTTTCCGAACGAACAAGATAGAGTGGCCGCACAGTTCGTCATGGCCAGGGGCTCGTGGGTCTCGGAAAGTCGATTCGGTTGGAATCGAACCTATCTCGCTCGACTCGACGAGTTCTTCAACGTAATGGATCCGTCGGGGCGAGACGAGGTCGGGAACTTCGGACGGCGAGTCGGTCTTATCAACATCAGCGGACTGTTCAGCACACCCAGTTCAGAAGTATACGAGCTTGCGGGCGGGGCCTACAGCTTCGATCAAAAGCTGAGCCGAGCCATGGGACGACACTTCCTGAAAACAGGATTCAGGTGGGTTCGACAAACGGGCAATAAAATGAGCCCCCAAAATCCCAACTTCACGTATCAGACCCTACCTGACGCTCTCGCGAACATTCCGCAGTCGATTACGATCTCGTTCGGTGCCCCACCCTATCGATCGCACATTGACGAGTTCGGGGGCTTCATCCAGGACGACTGGCGGATCGGTCAGAATCTGGTACTCAACTTGGGGTTGCGGTACGACTACTACGCAACCATCAGCGTGACGCCTACGACCTCGCAGCCGGCCGAGATCGTCAATCTCGCAGCTCCGACCAGCCTGACTGCACTCGACTTCGGCCCACCACTCGACCCCGCGCGACCCTACAATGCTGACCGGTTCAATGTCGGACCACGTGCGGGATTTGCGTGGACGCTGGGCGACAGTGGGGAAACGGTCATACGCGGAGGCATCGGATATCTTTTCAGTCCGCATCTCCCCGCAACAGTGCGTCAGAGCGTCGCCGATCCCTATGTTGGATTTCGCACCATCTGGAACCGCACGGAAGTGGCGCAGCGCAACCTGAAGTGGCCGTTCTACAACGACGACGCACGAGACGTAGTAGTCGACGAGGGGCAAGGAAGAAAGACAATCTTCTCGGCCTTCGATCCAGAGATGTCCGCGCCCTACACCATCCAGACCATGCTCAGCGTGCAGAGAGCGCTTGGCACTGCGATGATGGTGGAGGCCGGTTACATCCGCACCGATGGCAGAAGCTTCCCGCTCCAGCGATCGTTCGCGCAAGCCTTCGATCGCACGACCGGTCAGCGCCCCAACCCATCCTTGGGGTCACCGGGCGGCTACTACGTCGACAGTAGCCAAACGATGCTCTACAACGGGCTGCAAACATCCCTCCGGAAGCGGTTCTCGAATCGGTACTCGTTCGATGTCAACTACACACTCGGTAAGAGCGTCGCGACCCAAGGGGGAGATCTGGCGGCGTACTACGTTGCAAGCATCGGCAACACGCAGGATTTTTGGGACCCCTTTTCCGACCGAGGCCCGGCAGACAATGACGTCCGCCACAATCTGAACAGCACGGTGATCTACGAGCTTCCAGATGTGCGGGGCGGCACCGGTCTGCTGAACACCTTGTTTGGCGGCTGGCAAGTGTCGGGGATCTTGGCGGCCCAGTCGGGGAGTGTGATCCTGGTCTCGCAGCCCTCCGGTATTGCCAACAGCCGTCCTGACGTGGTCTCGGGTTCCACTCTCGTTGTCTCGGACTGGAGAGGGGGCTGCACCGACACCGGCTGCAACTACCTGAACGTGGACGCATTCGAGCGAGTACCCGTGAGTCGGGTCACGAACGCGACCGTGAGACCGGGCACCTACAGGGTCGGAGACGCTCGTGGGCCAGGCCGGTGGACCATCAACGGTACGTTCGCGAAGAACTTCCGTCTCACTGGCGCCGTGCGGCTGCAGTTGCGTGCTGATGTCTTCAACGTGCTGAACACCAAGATCTGGAACAATCCTGTCACCAACATGAACTCTGGAGAGTTTGGACGAATCACCGGCGCGGGTGGGTCGCGGACCGCTCAGGTCGGTGGGCGCCTTACCTTCTGAGCGCCGCCGAAGCGACTGTTGTGAGACATACGCGCGGCCCATGTCGCGTCGATGTGGACGCGTTGTGATCGAAGGCGCCCGCGCGAACCAGCGCGACAGGTGAGGGGAGACGACAGTGAAGAATGTCATGATTGGTGTGGTCGCTTGCGCAAGCATCCTGTCCGCCGGTGGCGTGTTGGCGCAGACGCCCTCACCGCGCGACGCGTTTCACTTCATGACACTGGCCAACAAGGCGCAGATTGTCATGCTGGCTGAGGAGGGGCTCATTCCGTCAGGCGAGGCCCGAGCAATCGCCGCGGGTATTCGCGAGCTGGTGCTGGAAGAGGCCAAGCCTGGAGCGCCACGACCGTCCGACTATCTTCGCTTCGAGAGGCAGCTGGTGGAGCGGGCCGGCGCAGAAGGATCGAAGTTGCACATGGGTCGTAGTCGAAACGACCTCGGCGCTTCGGTCAACCGGCTGCTGATGAGGGACAAGGTAATCGAGGTACTGGACGCGCTATACGAGGCTCAGGAGAGCCTGTTGAACGTGGCCGGAAAGCACCAGGAAACCATCATCCCAGCGTACACGCACGCGGTTCAGGCCCAGCCAACCTCGCTCGCCCACTACCTGTTGGCGCTATCGTCGGCATTGGAGCGAGACGCGCAACGTACGAGGGAAGCCTACCATCGCCTGAACCATAGCCCTCTGGGCGCCGGCGCCCTCGGGACATCAGGGTTTGCGCTGAACCGTGACCGCCTCATGGAGCTGGTGGGGTTCGAAGCGTTGCTCGAGAACTCCTACGATGCGATCTGTGTGTCAACGGCCGACAGCAAAGCGGAGTTGGCGTCGGTCTATGCCGTGTCCTCGCTCGCGTTGGGACGCTTCGCACAGGACCTCGTGGTGGCCTATGCCGATCCCACCCCAGGAATCTATCTGTCTGACTCGATGACGGGGAGGAGTAGCATCATGCCGCAGAAGCGGAATCCGGGGCCCATCGAGGCGCTGCGCCGAACAGCGACGAGCGTCCTCGCTGAATCACAGAAGGTACTCCTGATGGCCCACAACACGACGTTCGGCGAAGTGAGCGATGTCCGCTACTACCTGAAGGATCAGGTCTTGAGCGTCAGCGACGAGACTAGGCAGATGTACGGGATCTTGAAAAGCATTCTTGACGGACTGGTCGTCAATCCAGAGCGCACGCTCGAGACCGTCAATGCGGACTTCTCGACGATGACGGAGCTGGCAGATGCTCTGCTGCGAGGGGCCGGCGTCCCGTTCCGCATTGGCTACAACTTCGCCTCAGCAGTCACGACGTACGGCCGTGAACACGGGAAGACGCCGAATCAGATCACCTACGCCGAGTACGGTCGCATCTATCAGGAGGTGAACAAGGCGCCGCTCCCGCTCAGTGAGGCGCAACTGCAGGAGGCGATTGATCCACGTAAGATGGTTGCCAACCGTCGCGGGAAGGGTGGGCCGCAGGTTGCCGAAGTGAACCGGATGATCAGCGAGCATCGCTCCAGACTCACTGCCAATCGATTGTGGGCAACTGCTGAGAAGGAGGGAATGACGCGCGCCGAGGCAAACCTTGACGTGGCCTTCAACCAACTCGCTGGTCAGTAGCCGTCGCTGGACACATGTGAGCCGGGCCGACGACGTTGATGACTAGCCAGGTCGGCCCTACGTCGCAGTGAAGAAGATCCCTCAGGGACAGGCGACAACGGCGATCCTCGATGGCCAGCAGCGACTGACGCCCTGAACATCGGGCTCTATGGGAGCCACGCAGAGAGGCAACCGCGCAAGGGGTGGAGCAACCCAGATGCCTTCCCCAAGAAGCGGCTGTATCTGAAT
>JACDAO010000176.1 GCA_013695405.1 Acidobacteriota bacterium
ATCATCGGGAACGCGGCGGACACATCCTGCTGTTCGTCCGCGAGCGCCGCGAGCAGGACGGCCGGACGATGCCGTACACGTTTCTGGGTCCGGCGGACTACGAGTCGCACAAGGGCGATCGGCCCATCGCGTTCGTCTGGCGCCTCCGTCGTTCGATGCCTGCCGCGCTGTTTCGGGAGGCGAAGGTCGCGGCGGGGTGACCGTCGCGGCGACAGTCTCGGCTGGCCAACTGCTCAAGATTCAAACCGAAGCAGTTCGCCATGACGCCAGGCGCGGTCAGGTCGGCGAGGTTCAGTGCTTCCAATACGCCGACCGCACGAACCAGCCGGCTCTGGACTTCTCTCAGTGCGATCGAGCGCTTCGTATCCTGGTCCCACTGGTGCTTGTGAAACACCGATTCCATCAACGCGGTGGAGAGGTCCCGGCCCAGGTAGAGCACGCCGTAGTCCCGTGCTGGCGCGTCGTATCGGTTGGTGCCGTCGCGGCCGAAGTACGGCGGCGTGTCCCGGTAGGTGACGCGGCTCACATGCTGCAGCAGCTCACGCGCATCGATCCGGAACGACGGCACCTCGATGCTCACGCCGGCTCTCGCTAATGAATGCTCAAGACGTTGAGCACCGCCTTGGTCACCTCACCGACCGACGCGGCCGTCACGGCATCCACTGGCGATCGCCCGCCCAGGCCCTCGATCGGCTCGGACAACGCACGGTACAGCGTCCAGTTGTCGACGTCGGCTGCTCCCTCCAGCACGGCCTGTGTCAGTTGCTGCTTCACCGGGTCGAGTTGCCAGTCGGGCAGCCTCTGGCCACGTGGCCCCACATTCAGCGCCAGTAGCCGGCGGGCATCGATGTCCTTGTAGATCTGCTGACGCGACTTGTTCGCCAAGCGGGCAAACTCCGGCAGCGGCAGGTTGTGCGACTGCTCGAAGGCTTCCAGCAGCAAGGCACGACCGCGCTGGATGTCGGTGTCGCCCGGCACCCAACGGCTGTCGGCGCGCAGCGTCGCCGTCTTGCGCGCCAGGGTCTGCGCCACCGTCTCCACCGCTTCCAGACGCTCATGCACGAACGCCTGCAGCTCGTCCGCAAATGCCTCCACGTCCCGAATCACCGCCAGAGCGGAGAAGCGGCGTACATCGTCTACCGTGACGCGTGGCCGGTAATCGGCAAGGGGTTCAACGGTCTTGGGCATAGTCAGTTCCAGCACGCACCGAGCCTAGGCCATCATCGTCACCTTTGTCGCGTGTGTCAACTATGTCCGCATCGTTCCTTCCAGCTGCCGGCCCGGAAGGCGGCCGACGTGCGCCCATGAAAGACCGGCCTTCAATCCGGCGTTCAACGAAGATGGGAGGCAGAGCACTCTCAGGCCGCATGGACGAGCCAGTGTAGAAAATCGTCCCTCACACCCATCCAGCTCATCCGCTGAGCACACCTCTTCTTCGCTGAACGCAGGTTCCGCGCGAGCCTTACCGCGTCGCGACCTGCTGATCACGACGCCGTTGAGGCTGCCGGTCCGGCCTCCCGTGACCGCGGCCCGCAATCGCGCAATAGTACGTCGAGCTTGCTGAGATGTTGCCGTGCCGGGAGGCGATTTCGCCCCTCCCCTCGAGCCGGCTGAAGGCGCGGGAGAGGGGCACATATTGGACTGCGCGAGGTCATGCACTAGGCTACCCGCGATGCGCGCGACGACACGGCGGGACTTCCTTGTTCGCAGCGGACAGGCCGCGCTCGCTGCCGCGCTGTTCTCCCAGGCCAGAAGCCTCGCGGCGCAACTGACAGGTGACGCGGCTTGGCGCGCGCTCATCGCCCACCTCGAGGCGCAGATTCCGCCGCTGATGACAGAACTGCTCGTGCCCGGCGTCTCGCTGGCGCTGATTAGCGACGGCGCCATCGCGTGGCAACGGGCCTTTGGCGTGAAGGACGCCTCGACGAAACAGCGGGTCGACACCCAGACGATCTTCGAAGCGGCCTCGATGAGCAAGCCGGTCTTCGCGTACGCGGTGCTGAAGCAGTGCGAGAAGAAGGTGCTCGATCTCGACACGCCGCTCGTCACCTACGGCGCGCCGCCGTTTCTCGACGGCGATCCGCGCATAAAGCTGATCACCGCCCGTCACGTGCTGTCGCACTCCACCGGTTTGCAAAACTGGCGCTCGGATTCGCAGCCGCTCCGCATCCACTTCACGCCGGGCACGAAGTATCAATACTCGGGCGAGGGCTTCGCGTGGCTGCAGTCGGTCGTCAGCCACGTCACCGGACAGCCGATCGAGCCGTTCATGAAGGCAAACCTGCTCGAGCCGTTCGGTATGACGACGAGCGGCTATATCTGGAACGAGACGTTCGGGGCGCGCGCCGCGCGGCCGCACGACGTCAAAGGACAGCCGGAGGACAACCGGAAGCGCACCGCCGCCGACGTGGCGCGCTATGCCGCTGCCGGCGATCTCGAGGCCACGCCCACGGAATACGCGAAGTTCCTGCTCGAGATGATCGCGCCGAAGCCGCCCGACGAGTTCCGCCTGACCGCGGCGAGCCTGAAGGAGATGTGTCGCCCGCATGTGAAAGAGCCGAACCCGTGGGGCGCCCGCGGCCTTGGATGGCAGCTCGTTCATACGGAAAAGGGTGAGATCATTCAACATGGCGGCGACAATCGGGGCTTCCACGCGTTTGCCGTCGCCTCCATCGAACGCCGTTGTGGCGCCGTGGTCATGACGAACGGCGAGAACGGGGCGACGCTGATCGGCCGATTCCTGAGCGACGCCGTCGATCGGCTGCGCGTGGCTTCGCAACACTAGTCGCGGGTGGAAGGACAGGGCGACAGAGCCATCTCTTCCGCAAAGCACACCGGCTCTTACTTCAAAGAACGCACGTTCAGAACGAAACCTTACGGCCCCCGGTGGGCAACGCTGAGGGCGTCCTGGGCGGTTGGCGGAAGGGCGCAGCGGTGGGCGCGCTGGTCAGCGCACGGCAGGCGCGGGGACGCCCGCCCGGCGGCGATATCTATGATCAATCGTGTCAGCAAATAGAGACGCGGCTCGATGGACGAGTTGTTCACGTACTCGGCGTTATTCGTGAGCGCGCCGAAGTTCCTGAGACCCATGCCCCCAATGACCGGCGCCTTCGTCTCGAGCGCGGCGAACGCGGCGTCGGTGCCGGCGCCGATCGACACGCGGTTGATTTTCGCCGTGCCGCCGGCTTCCGTGTAGAGCCG
>JACDAO010000180.1 GCA_013695405.1 Acidobacteriota bacterium
GTTGGCTCACCCGCTGGCTCGACTGCCGCTGGCACTGCCGATGTTGCTGGCGTGCTGGCTCCCGACCACGGCGGGGCGATCGGCGGCGACGGCGCAACTCGCGTCGAGCAGCGAGATTCGCGTCACCCGCCTGACTGCGCCCGATGCGCCGACCACCGCCGAAGTCTCGGTGGCGATCGACCCGCGCGATCGCGATCACATCGTCGTCTCCGCGTATCAGGTCAACCGGCCGGGCGAGCCGCGCGTCAGCAACGTGCTGTTCACGTCGCGCGACGGCGGGCGCACGTGGCGCGAAGATCTGGCGCCGAACGCCGAGCGACGCACCCACGGCGACGACGCGGTAGTGTTCGCGGCCGACGGCACGCTGTACCACAGTTACATTGCCTTTGACGGCATTCGGGTCGCCCGTCCGGCGGTCGCGCGCAGCGGCATCGTGGTGCGCCGCGCCGACCCCTCGGGCGGGTGGCACGCGCCAGTGCCGGTCGTCGATCATCGCAACACGGTCACGCCGTTCGAGGACAAACAGTGGCCGGGCGTCGATCGCAGCGACGCCTCACCGCATCGCGGCACGCTCTACGTCGCCTGGACCCGCTTTGACGAGTACGGCAGCCCCCGCGCCGACTGCCGCACCGAGATCCACGTTTCCCGATCGACCGACCGTGGCCAGACGTTCGCGATGCCGTTTCGCATCTCCGAGCGCGCGGGCACCTGCCTGGACGACGACGACACGGTCGAGGGCGCGGTTCCCGCCGTTGGTCCCGGCGGCGAGGTGTACGTGGCGTGGGCTGGCCCCGCGGGCATCGTCCTCGATCGATCGGACGATGGCGGGTTGACGTTCGGCAGCGACCGGCCGGTCGCTGCCATGCCGGGCGGGTGGGACATCGAGATTGCCGGGTTGTCGCGCAGCAACGGTCTGCCGGTGACGGCGGCCGACATCAGCGACGGGCCGCGGCGCGGCACCGTGTACGTCTGCTGGGTGGACAGCCGCCACGGCGACCCCGACGTGTTCGTCGCCGCCTCGAGCGACCGCGGCGAGACCTGGTCCGCGCCGGTGCGCGTCAACGACGACGCGGTGGGCAACGGGCGACCGCAGTTCTTTGCCTGGCTGGCCGTGGACCAGAGCAGCGGGGACCTGCACGTCGTCTTCCACGATCGCCGCACCGGCACCGGCACCGAGACCGCGCTGACGCTCGCGCAGAGCCACGACGGCGGGCGGAGCTGGGTCAATCTGCCGGTGCCGCTGGCGCCATTTACCACCGATGCCAAGACGCCGTTCGGCGACTACAACGGCATCGATGCGGTGAGCGGCCGCGTGGTCGCGGCCTTCCCGCACTTCGTCGGCGAGTCGCAGGTCGGTGTCTCGGTGGCGATTCGCGACCTGCCGCCGCGCTGACCAGGTCAGCGCTTCTTGGCCGCTCGGTTGGCCCTGGCGACCGTGGTGGCGGGCGCGGTGGCCTTCGCGCTGCTGGTTGCCTTGGCGCGGGCGGCGGCGGGCGCGGTTGCAGGTGTGGGCGTGCCGGGCATCGGTTCGAGCGCGTCCAGCTTGCGCAGCACGTCGGCAAGGGTTTCGAGCGACGGATCCCCGCCGGCGCCGCGATTGCTGATCCACACGTCTGGCGTTTCCTGCGCGAGGATCTCGCGGAAGCTGCCGCTGCTCTTGACGCTGTTGGGCGCGAACTCGGTGATGTCGAGGTCGCCGGCCCACTCGTCCTTGTGCTTGATCAGCAGCCACGAACGGCCATCGTCCCGGGCGGCCGCGCGGGCGCCCCAACCCTTGGTCCGCACCAGCACCCAGGAGCCCTTCAACTTGAAGCCGTTGAGGCGCATCTTGAGGTCGCCCTTCTCGAGCGCGGCATCGACGTCCTCGCTCTCGGGTTCCCACGTGCCGACGTCCCACAGCATCACCACCCCGGCGCCGTAGCCTTGCGGGATGACGCCTTCGAATTCGCCGTACTCGAGGGGGTGATCCTCGACGTGCATCGCCAGCCGCTTGGTGCCGGGATCGAGCGACGGCCCCTTGGGCACCGCCCACGACAGCAGCACGCCGTGATGCTCGATGCGGAAGTCGTAGTGCAGCGCCGTCGCGAGGTGCTTCTGGATGCAGAAGAACCGCGTCGGCACGTCGCGCGTGCGCGCGGCCGGGTCGCCAGCCGGCTCCGGGGTCTTCGTGAAGTCTCGCTTGCGGCGGTATTCCTCGAGGGCCATGCCGGCATCCTAGCGGATCGGGGGTCGGGACCGGCTTACACTGTCGCTCGTGACGACTCCAACCGTGACCGTGCATCCCGCTTCGCTGGCTGACGCCGTGGCTCGCACCCTGACGCAGTGGACCGATGAGCATCGCGTGGCCCGATTGTGGGACAGGGATCCGTCGCTGTGGACGTCGGGCGGGGAAGAGAAATGGCTGGGCTGGCTGGACGTGATTGAAGCGCAACGCGCCGAACTCGATGCCCGGGCGGCGCTGGCCACCGCGGTGCGCGACGAAGGCTTCACCGACGTGCTGCTGCTGGGCATGGGCGGGTCCAGTCTGGGACCGGAAGTGCTCGCCCGGGTGCTTGGTCCGTCGGCCGACGGAGCGCGCCTGCACGTCCTCGACTCGACCGACCCGGCGCAGGTGCGGCGCTTCGACCAGGCCGTCGACTTGCGCCGCACGTTGGTCATTGCCGCCAGCAAGTCGGGCAGCACGCTGGAGCCGAACATCTTCCTGGCGTATTTCTTCCAGCGGCTGCGCGAGACGGTCGGCGCCGCCGCGGGGCGGCACCTGGTGGCGATCACCGACCCCGGCTCGCAGATGCAGAAGGTCGCCGAACGCGACGGCTTCCGCGCCATCGTCTTCGGCGATCCGACCATCGGCGGGCGGTACTCGGTGTTGTCGGCGTTTGGCACCGTGCCGGCGGCGCTGATCGGCGTCGACGTCGCGCGATTGCTCGACCAGGCTGCGGAGATGGCCGAGGCCTGCCGCGACCAGGATGCGGCGCGCAATCCCGGGGTCGCTCTCGGGGTCGTGCTCGGCGAGGCGGCGCGGGCCGGCCGCGACAAGCTCACCATCGTCGCCTCACCCGGGCTGGCGGCGCTCGGCGCCTGGCTCGAGCAGCTGGTTGCCGAGTCGACCGGCAAGAACGGCCGCGCGATCATCCCGGTCGATCTCGAGCCGCGCGGCGATCCGGCCAGCTATGGCAGCGACCGCGTCTTCGTCCATCTTCGCCTCGAAGGGTCACCGCAGAGCGACCAGGACGCGTTCCTGGAGGCGCTCAACCGGGGCGGACACCCGGTGGTCCGGATTGACGTGCGCGACGCGTACGCGCTCGGCCAGGAGTTCTTCCGTTGGGAGATCGCCACCGCGGTCGCCGGTGCGGTGCTGGGCATCAACCCGTTCGATCAGCCCGACGTCGAAGCCAGCAAGCTCAAGACCAAGGCGTTGACCGATGCCTTCGAACAGGACGGCGCGTTGCCCGGCGAAGCGCCAATCGCCGGCGATGGCCAGTTCCAGTTGTTTGCCGACCAGGCCAATGCGACGGCGCTGGCGCCGCTGACCAGCCCACGCAACGTGCTGCGAACGCATTTGGCGCGGGTCGGCGCCGGCGACTACGTCGCGCTGCTCGCCTATCTCGACATGACCGAGGCCCACGTCGCACGGCTGCAGCGCGTGCGCGACGTCATCCGGGACAAGACCGGCGCGGCCACCTGTCTCGGCTTCGGACCGCGCTTCCTGCACTCGACCGGTCAGGCCTACAAGGGCGGCCCGGGCAGCGGAGTGTTCCTGCAGATCACCTGCGACGATGCGCACGACCTGCAGGTACCGGGCCGGTCGTTCACGTTCGGCGTGGTCAAGGCGGCGCAGGCGCGTGGCGACCTCGGCGTGCTCGAAGAGCGGGGCCGTCGGGCGCTGCGCGTGCACCTCGGCCCGGATGTCGCCGCCGGGCTGAACGCCTTGCAGGAGGCGGTCGAGGCGGCCTTCGTCTGACGACTCCTGCTATCGTCTGCTCATGCAGATCGGCCTGATCGGACTCGGACGGATGGGCGCCAACATGGCACGGCGCCTGCTAGGCGACGGACACGCGGTGGTTGTGTTCGATCACAACCCGGCGGCGGTGGCGCCGCTGGTGGACGCTGGCGCCCAGGCGGCCGACTCGCTGGACGCGTTGGTGACGGCGTTGCAGGCACCCCGCGCGATCTGGGTGATGGTGCCGGCCGGCCCGCCCACCGAGAGCACCGTCCAGGCGCTCGGCGAGCGCCTGGAGCCCGGCGACGCGATCATCGACGGCGGCAATTCCTTGTTCAAGGACGACATCCGCCGCAGCGACGCGTTACAGGAACGCGGCGTGGCCTACCTCGATGCCGGAACCAGTGGCGGGGTCTGGGGC
>JACDAO010000231.1 GCA_013695405.1 Acidobacteriota bacterium
CCCCGACACCGCCTGCAAGGTGACCACGTTGACGGCGGTCAGGCCGAGCGCGCGCAGCGGCGCCAGCGCCATCGCCAGAAATACCGTCGAGCAGTTCGGGTTGGTGACGATGCGGCCCTTCCAGCCGTAGGCGGTCTGCTGCTCGGGGAGCAGCGCCAGATGGTCGGCGTTGATCTCGGGTACCAGCAGCGGCACCAGCGGATCCATCCGGTAATTGCGGGCGTTGCTGACGACGATGTGACCGGCCGCGGCGAACTCGCGTTCCAGGTGGCCGGCCACCGCGGCATCGAGCGCCGAGAACACCAGCCTGGGCCCCTTGCCCGGCACCGGCGGCTCGACGACGCGCGCGCCGGCCTGGTCGGGCATCGGCGTGGCCAATTTCCAGGCGGCCGCGTCGGCGTAGGTGCGTCCGGAGGATCGATCGCTGCCCGCCAGCCAGGTGGCCTTGAACCAGGGATGTGCAGCGAGCAACCGCACGAACTGTTGGCCGACGGTACCGGTGGCGCCGAGCACGCCCACTTCTGTTCGAGACATCACACTCCGCCCTTCATCCGCCTGCACACGAAAAAACCCGCCTGCGCGGGCTGCGCGGCGGGTTCGTGGTGCACGTACGCTGATGAAGACTGCTGCTCAGGACGCGAACACGAGCCACCCGCGCGCGGGAGTCAGATCCCGCTTTCGACTGGTCACGGTAATGATCGCGGCGCACGCCATGGCACAGGCAGAGTAGAACGCACGGCCGGGATTGGCAAGATCTGGCGCGTGTCATACTCGGCCGATGTGGCGCAGCGGCACGAACGAGCCGTCATCGTTCGAGCACGCCCTGGAGATCGACGCGCCACCAGCCGCAGTGCTGGGCGCGTTCTTCGACCGCGCCTTGCTGCGTCGCTGGTGGGGCGTCAGCGCGGCGGTGACGATCCCCCGGTCGCTCGGCGTCTATGCCCTGCAATGGCCCCAGTCGGCCGACCGCGATCCGCTGCTCGGTCGGCTCGGGGGCACGTTCTACGGCACCGTGATCGACTTCCGCGCCGGGCGCGAGTTCTTCCTGGCCGACGCGTACTGGCTGCCGCCGGACGGCGATCCGATTGGCCCGATGGCGCTGCACGTCAGCTGCGACGCCCGGCCCGGCGGCGCGCGGCTGGTGCTGATGCAGAGTGGCTGCGACGACAGCCCGCGCTGGCGCCGTTTCTACCACGTCATCACGGCCGGCTGGCGCGAGGCGCTGTCGGGCCTGAAGGCGGAGTTGGAAGCGAGCCGACCCGCCTGATCCGAAGGAAGTTGGCGTCGGCGCGGGTGACGTCGGCGTTGATGCTCACGAACACGATCGTCTCGCCCGCGTGCAGCACGCCGCACTGCACCAGGTGCCGCTCGACCTCGGTCCCGGCCGCTTCGTCCATCAGCACGCGGTCCACGGCCCGCGGCTCGACCCCGCGGTGCAGCATCAGGCGCCTCGCCACCCGCTCGTGTGGCGTGATGGCGTGAATCGGCACGCCGGGGCGCAAGGCCGCGAGCACGCGCGCGGTCTTGCCCTCGCGAGTCACGGCGACGATGGCCTCAGCTTCGCCGCTGCGCGCCAGCGTCACCGCCGACTCGCAGATGGCCCGATTGTGTGGCACGCCCAGCACGCCGGCGTTGAAGGCGGCGCGGGGCGACGCCACCATCGTCTCGGCGTCACGGATCACGGCGTCGAGCATTCGCACCGCCTCCAGCGGATACTTGCCGCTCGCGGTCTCGCCCGACAGCATGATCGCGTCGACCGAGTCGTCGACGGCGTTGGCCGCGTCGCTGACTTCGGCGCGGGTCGGGCGTGGGTTGCTGCGCATCGACTCGAGCACCTGGGTGGCGACGATCACCGGCACACCGACGCGCTGCGCCAACCGAGTGATCTCCTTCTGCGCGCGCGGCACGCTCTGCAGCGGCACTTCGTTGCCCAGGTCGCCGCGGGCGACCATCACGCCATCGCAGTGACCGAGGATCCGTTCGAGGTTCTGGACCGCCTGCGGCCGCTCGATCTTGGCTACCAGCGTGGTCGAGCCAGCGTCTGCGGCGTGCAGCGCCGCGCGCGTCAGGATCAGATCGTCGGCGCTCTGCACGAAGCTGAGCGCGACCATGTCGACGCCCAGTGACGCGCCGAACTGCAGGTCGGTGATGTCCTTCTCGGTCAGCGCGGAGGCCGGCAGCGCGACGTCCGGCGCGTTGATGCCCTTGTGTTCGGCGAGCAGCCCACCGACCACCACCTGCGTGCGAATCGAATGCCCGTCGCTCGATTCGACCACCAGTTCGAGTTGCCCATCGTCGAGCAGCAGGCGCATCCCCGGCGAGACCGCCTGCGCCAGGCCGGCGAAGGTGGTGTAGACGTGCCCCGGCATGCCGGTCTCGTCGCCCGTGGTGACCTGCAGCGGTTGTCCGGGCACCAGCAGGATTGGCGTGCTCCCGGCAAGACGGCCGGTGCGAATCTTCGGCCCGCTGAGGTCCTGCAGGATGCCGATGTGGCGTGAACAATTCGTCGCCGCCTCGCGCACCAGCCGCACCGCCGCCGCGTGCTGCGCATGCGAGCCGTGTGAGAAGTTGAGCCGGAAGATGTCCACGCCGGCCTCGATCAGCGCCGGGATGCCCTCGGCGGTGGCACTCGACGGACCCAGCGTGGCGATGATGCGGGTGTGACGCATGGATTGGGCTGGCGGAAGGGCCCTCAGTCTACAATCCGGATGCCGCGCGGTCCAGTTGCTGCCGCCGGCGAAAGGCGAACGATGGGTCGGGCGATGGTGCGGGAATGCGCGCGGCAGCTGCGCGACGGCAGGGTGCGCGCCCGCGATCTCGTCGAGCGCTGCCTGGAGCGCATCGAAGCGTTGCAGCCGGCCACCAATGCCTTCATCGCCGTCGATCCCGCCGACGCCAGAGCGAGTGCCGATCGCGCCGACGCCGAGTTGCGATCGGGCGTCGATCGCGGCCTGCTCCATGGCTTGCCGCTGTCGCTCAAGGATCTGTTCGACCAGCAGGGTGCGGTGACCACGGCGGGATCGCGGTCGCTGTCGCACCGCCCGCCTCACGATGCGCCGGCGGTGGCCGCGCTGAGACAGCACGGCATCGTCTTCGCGGGTCGCTGCAACATGCACGAGTTCGCGATGGGCACCACCAGCGAGGACTCCGGCTTCGGCGCGGTCCGACATCCCCGGGATCCGATGCGATCCGCAGGCGGTTCCAGCGGCGGCTCGGCGGTCGCGGTCGCAACCGGCATGAGCATCGCGTCGATTGGCAGCGACACGGGCGGGTCGATCCGGATTCCCGCCGCGGCATGTGGCGTGGTCGGCCTCAAACCGGCGTGGGGCGAAGTGTCGCTCGACGGCGTGGTGCCGCTCAGCCCGTCGCTGGACACGGTCGGCCCGCTCGCCTGCAGCGTCGACGACGCGTGGTGGGTGCTGCAGGGCCTGCACCCGCGCGACCTGGCGGTGCTGCCCGACGCGCCGGCGATCGGCACGCTGCGGATTGGCGTGCTGCGTCGGTTTGGGTGGCAGAGGATCGAGGAGCCGGTACGCGAAGGTGTGGATCAGGCCCTGGCCCGCCTGGTGGCCGCCGGCGGCCACCTCGAGGACGTCCCGTTCGCCTGCGAGCCCCTGGTCGTGCCGACCTACGTGACGATCCTGATCAGGGAAGCACTCGATTACCATGGCCCGCGGCTGCCGTCGCTGGGCTCGCTGTATACCCCGGCCGTGCGCGAACGCCTCGGCACCGCGACGCGCCCCTCACCCGAGGCGTACCGCCAGGCGCTCGCCGATCGCGAACAGATCGCGCGGGCGGTCGCCGAGTTGCTGGCCCGGGTCGACGTCCTGGCCCTGCCTGGCATGGCCATCCTGCCGCCGCTGATCGGGCAGAGCCATGTCCACTGGCCCGATGGCGACGAGGTGATGCGCGCGGCGCTGCTGCGCCTGACGCAGCCGTTCAACCTCTCGCGCCACGCCGCGCTCGTCCTGCCGGCCGGCCACAGCGCCGAGGGCTGGCCGTTCAGCCTGCAGCTGGTGGGACGCAGTACCACGTCACTGGTCGCCGCGGCGCGCACGATCGAAGCGGCGCTCGCATAGGGGCTCATGGCCCAGGGCTCGAGGGACGCCCAGGGCTGGGGGGCGCGTAGGGCTCAAGGGACGCGTAGGGCTCAAGGG